>JBBSJZ010000512.1:0-4598 GCA_038256795.1 Pirellulales bacterium
ACTCTTTCCTACGCGTCAATTCCGCGGCCGTCAATTCATACGTTTAGAGCACGCGTTGCGGTGTTGCCGGTAGCGCCGTGAGTAATTGTGGCAACATTGCCTCGAGCCGAGCTTTCTCGTCCGAGGTGCCGAGAAACACGAGTTGTTTTGCGTCGCTGTCGAGCCAAATCTTTGCTCGCGGAATGATCTTGGCGACCGTCGCCAACCAGTCGGCGGTGCCTGGACGTGGCAGCGCAAACGCGTGCAGGACTGAATCGGCGGCCATGTCCGCACCGCGCCAACGCTCGATCACTTGCTCAGCCAACGCAAGGTCTTCGACGCTACCACGCACGACGACGGTTCCCAGCGAGCTGTTGCCCACGACTTGCGCGGTGGGAATCATCGTCTGCAGTGCTGCGGAGATCACCGCCGTCTGAATCACATCGACTTGAAATGCCTTGACCTCCATTTTGGCATCGATGGCGGAAATTCCCATCGCAGTGAGTGCCGCGGCAATGCGAGTCTGGTCGTCGGGCGAAGCGGTAATCAGCACGCGGGCGGCGACCGCGTCGACACTGACGGTTGCTCGCGGCGCGATCGCCGTGACCTGTTCGCGAATCTGTATCTCTCCCGCACTGCCCGGAGCCTGACTACCGCCGCGGAGCGGATAAGCAACGGAAACACTCGCCGGTGCCGACTCGATCTGCTCTCTCATTTTTTCAATCGCAGTCTGAATCGCGGTTTGCTGATCGGGAATAACGAACGCCGTCAGCAGTCTGGTTTTCTCGTCGACCGCAATCCGCTCGCTGCCAATGAGCGCCTTCAACTCCGTCAGCACGACGGACGCGTCAAGGTCGCCGAGTGCGTAGGCAGCAAAAACGGCGGCTGGTGGCTTTTCCGGTTGCGGTGGTTTGGGCGCAACTGGCGGTTCGGGCACCGTATTGATGAGCACGTTGATGGTATCCATCTTGCCAGCCGTCTCGATGACCAACAATTGCTTGCTTTGCGGCAAGGGGATCGCTCGACCAAACGAACCGAGATAGGGCTGGACCTCATTGATCACCGCATCGACGGGCCGATTACCGAGCGCGAACAACACGCTGACTAATTCGAACTTACCGCGGCTGGCCAATTGATCGAGCGGCACCCGGGGAATCAAATCCGTCGGAATCGTGTTAGAAAGTTGCAACACGGTGAGCATCTTTTCGCGGCGCACGAGCGTGAAACCGCGAGTCAACAAAACACTATTGAGCAAATCGATCGCTTCGGCAGCACTGTAGGAACGCGTATCGGTATACGTAAATGTGCCGGGTGGGACTTGATTCATCACCAGCGTCAAACCTTCTTGGCGTGAGAACCAATCCAATACTTCCCCCCATACCTGCTCGCGAAATTGGAATCGTAAATTGTTCGTCGGGCCGTTCTCGGTCCACAGCTTCAACTGATCGGGAGTGAGGGCGTCTCGAATTTGTTGATCAATCACGATCAGCCGTTGTGGCTTGCCTTCAGCGTCGGGAGATGCACTGACCTCGACCCGTTGCGCCAACAACGTTTGGATCTTGGCTCGCTGCTGATCGTCGAGTCCTAACTCCGCAGCGACTTCCGGGTGAATCAAGCGGCTGACTTGCTCCGCCGCAAACGGTGATCGCAGGGGCGGACCCGCTTCATCCGCTGGTGGCTGAGCCACGACCGACGGCAATGGCGAAGAAATCGCGAGCAACAGGAACAGACGTACGAGGTGTCTGGAGGAGAGCATGAGCATCGTTTCCGGCGGGAGCTTCGGTGAAACTGAAGCCTGGGGGGAGGGTTCTCCGCAGCGAGGCGAACCAACCCATCACTCTAACCCGTTCCGCCCCATGGTCAAGCAATCTTCGGGCATGAGGCAATGTCGATGAGTTTCATCGAGACTCGCGAAGTCAGCGTCTCGGGGAGACCCAGCGACTTGGTCCCCAATTGCGCCTTGACTTCCGCGTTCCCATTTTCATAAACCGAATCGTTGACGAGGATTTTTGGCGAAGGAACACTCTGTGCAAACGGTCATTCTACCAAAGCTGCGAGCAACGACGCCCCCGGTTCGGCAACGTTATGCCTATTTGCTGCTGGTGCTCATGATTTCGCCAAGTGCGATGTCTGGTAATGCGCAGTCACCGGATACATCGCTCACCGTTTCGTACGCGATGCGTTTCAAGACGCCCTCAGAAATCGAAAGAGTATTCGCCCCACTGGTCGCTAGTTCCCCGAATGTACACCTTGCACTCGACCCACAACACGCACGGTTGACCGTCACGGGGCCTCCATGGGCTCACGATTTGTACAAACAGGTCGTTGAGCGAATTGATGTCCAGTCGCCCGTCAATGCTGGACAACCAAGTACGTCGATGCGGTTGCTGACACCGTCGGACGCCATGCCGACCCAAGTTCCAACGGCGGAACCGACTCGCCTGCCCAATCCACCGCCGACTGATACGGCACTGCAGCAGACCGGATCTGCGATCAATGTGGAAACGACGCGGCGTTTGATGCCGCTGCCGATTGGTCAATCAAAGACGATTCGTGATGACGTTTTACGATTGTTTGAACAACGGTTGACGGTGGTAGATACGCCGAGTGACCAAGCACCGTCGGCGCAGTACTCAATGACGACTCCCTCGGGAACACTGCGCATTGGCTTCGATCTGCAGCGAGAAGACGTGCTTGTCGACGGCCCCGTGATCGTTGTCGACCAGTTTGGTCGTCTACTGGCTGCTCTGGTTGGGCGTTACCAACGTCAACCCTCGACGATGACCGGAATGCCGCAACAGCGTGTGTTGATGTTGCAGCGGGACGTGCAACCGGAGGTGCAGCGGTTACTTCAATCGACGGCGCCGCACGCTGCAGATCCCAACGGCAACGGTGCGAGTCTTCAAGATTCGCGTGCCAGAATGCTGTTTCGATTAGCCGGAGTGCAGCAAGTGAGTGCTCAAGTCACTGAACAATTACCAGCTCCGATCGACGAGCCGGGCGCCGCTAACGCAGAGCTCGGACAACGCCTCGACAGCCCATTGCTGCCTCAGCTCGAAGGCGTCGAAGTACAAACGCTGCCCGATCTCGATGCGATCATCCTCCGCGGTCGTGACCAAGACCTAGATCAACTGGCCGAAATCATCCGCGAATTGGAGCTGCTCAGTCGGCAAACGCAGCCCGCGATTGAAGTGATTCGGCTCCAGCACACGAGCTCTCAAAGCATCACCGACCTGATCGAACAAACCCAGGAGAATCTGTTGGGCACGCGTCAGGGACGCGCAAGCGTGACCCCGTTGGGAAAACCCAACGCAATTCTGCTGTTGGGCTGGGGCGAGGCCGTCGCCGCATTGAAAGAATTGATCGGCAAGTTAGATCAAGACGTTCCACCGGAGAGTCAATTTAATATATTTCACTTGAAGCATGCCTCCGCCGCCACGGTCCAGCAAACGATCACCACCTTCTTTGCCAATCGGCAAGGTGAACTTGCACCCACGATTCGCTCAACCATTGATGCGCGGACCAACTCGATCGTTGTACACGCCGCGCCGCGAGACATGTTGGAAGTCGCTCGCTTGGTCGAGAGGCTCGATACACTCGAAGGTGGCGCTGTCCAGCGAACGCGTGTGTTCGAAATACAAAACAGCCTGGCCACCGATGTCGCCGAGACGCTTCGCGATACCATTGCCGCTGCAGGAACAGCCGCGCGACCCAGCGCGATGGAGCTGATGCTCGACGATCGTGGCCGTGGCGAAACCATTCTTTCTGGCATCTTGGACAATGTTCAAATTACGGTCGATGCTCGCAAAAACAGCTTGATCGTCTCCGCACCGGCTGAGAATTTCGAAGTCATTGAAGCCTTGATCGAGAAGCTCGATTCGCCCGGCATGGTTGCCAAAATCAAGATTTTTCCGATCCAGAACGGAGACGCGGCGAGTCTAATTCTCACCCTTCGCTCCTTGCTGCCGAGTCAATCGGGAGCCGACCCGGTGTCGAGCGCCCAATTGTCCACGGCGCCCGGCGAATCGTCCCTTGCACCGCTTCGATTCACTGTCGATGTTCGTAGCAACAGCATCATCGCAACCGGTTCCGATGGCGACTTGAAGATTGTCGATGCACTGCTGCTACGGCTCGACGAGGCCGATGCGATGCAGCGTCAGAACATCGTCTATCAATTGAAGAATTCGCCGGCAGTTGACGTAGCTTTGGCGATCAACGAATTCCTACGTAACACGCGCCAGGTTGAGAACGCTTCGCCAGCAACGCTCAACCCGTTCGCCCAGCTTGAGAAGGAAGTGGTCGTCGTACCGGAACCGGTTTCCAACAAGCTCATTGTCAGTGCCACGCCGCGATACTTTAACGAAGTGCGGACGATGATCGAGAAACTGGACGAGCAACCGCCACAAGTGATGATCCAAGTGTTGATCGCCGAGGTCGCACTGAATAATACCGATGAATTCGGTGTCGAGTTGGGTATCCAAGATTCAGTGCTATTTGACCGCAGCCTGTTGGGCGACTTGCTCACCGTTACCAGCACCACCACCGTCACCTCGCCCGGTGGCGCGGTCACATCGACGACCCAGCAGAATGTGGTGTCGGCGACGAACGAGCCGGGATTC
>JBBSJZ010000513.1:0-4591 GCA_038256795.1 Pirellulales bacterium
AGCAAATGCACCAAGCCCGTTCGACTGGAGCAAAAGTTTTGTGGCGGTTGCGGCACCGACCTGCAACAGAAACGAGATCGCATTCGCGCCGAGTACGAGGAATGGTTGGTGTCCGCGGTCCAGGCCACGAAGGCATCGGACTTTGAACGCGCTTTGGGCCAAC
Organism: Pirellulales bacterium; assembly: GCA_038256795.1. GTDB lineage: Bacteria > Planctomycetota > Planctomycetia > Pirellulales > Pirellulaceae > JBBSJZ01. Next base: position 164 of record JBBSJZ010000513.1, read on the forward strand.
TGGGCCGAATCGCCGACGACCATGACTATCGCTACTCGGACTTGAGTCGCCAGGCTTCGGTCGCCATCCCGAAGATCCGGCAGCTTCGGGATCAGCGGACGGCCGCTGTCGACGCGATTGTCGCGAAGGCGAAACTGGCGATGCAGAACGAAGACAAGGCGTCGGTGGTGGAGTTGCTCTCGCGAGTGCCGGAGGCGATGCGGACGCCTGAAATTCGCCAAATGCTCGAGAGCTGTTCGATGTTTGTCGCCAAGATCGGTGAGCTTGAACAATCGTTGCAAGAGAGACTTTCAGATAAGGATTATGAGGGCGTTGCCGGAACGATCGAGGCGCTGCTGGGTTTGGTACCGCACAGCGAACGATATTCCAAAATCGGCCGTCAAGTTGCCACCAAGCTTCTCTCCAGTTCACAACGTCGATTCGACAAACAGGATTACGCGGGAGCCGTTAGTAAATTGGCAGCGGTCCCAGCGCAAATGCGTGATGGGCAGTACGAGAGCGCCCGTCAATTGATCGAGAACGTCGAGTGGCTCGAACAGCAAATCGACGCTGAGCCTCTTGCCACTTCGACGCTCGGCCGATTGGCGGTGAGGTTTGAAAAGGAGTCGCCAATGAATGAACGGGCGAAGCTAAATACGAAAGAACTGATCCAGCGGATGAAGCAGCCGTTTCGGGATCCGCGACAGCCGTTCAATGATTGGCGAGGATCGCGCGAGACTTGGGTCGGTGGCCAAGTGAGTTACCTCGGTTACCCGGCGAAGGTGCCTGTTTCCGGGGATGAATTGATTCGACGATACCCAGGGCGTTTTAATCTCGCGATCGGTTTGGCGCTTCAGGGCGTCGGGCTCGGTTTGGTGAGCGAGGGTTTTGCGATTAAGAAGGCGAGATTCGCAATGCTCGCGGGCAAAAAACCCAAGCTCGCTTGGGGCATCGACATCGGCACATCCGGACTTCGGGCCGTGCTCATGCAACTCGACAAGGATGAATTGACGATCGTTGAGTCTTACTACGCCGAATTCGAGGCGCCGACGTCGCGATTGGGCAACGAAACGAACGCGACGGAAACCGTGAAGGCCGCGGTCGCCAAGTTTCTTGAAGCTTCTAAGAACAAGGAAGCCGCGTATTGGGTAAACTTACCGGCATGCGAAGTCGTCTCGAGATTCGTTCGGCTGCCACCCGTGAAGGACAAGAAGGCGGAAGAGCTACTCGTCTTGGAACGAGAACAACGGATCCCGATGCCGCCGGATATTCTTGAGTATGTCAGTTGGTTTAGGACATGGGATACCGAGTCGACTCATGGTCGGGCTGCGTTCGTATGCGCGGCGAAGAAAACGTCGATCGCGGCTCGCGCTGATCTGCTCGCCTCGGCGGGACTGAAGATCTCGGGGATGCAAGCGGACCAGGTCTCCATGGTAAATTTCGCAGCTCGCGAATTTGCTGATATTTTGAGTGATGTCCCTGAGGAGGAACCCGTCGCCCTACCGACGGTCGCCATGATCGATTCGGGAGCGTCGTTTTCCACGTTCTTGATGATCAGTCGCGAGAGTTTTTGGTTCTGGAGTTTGGAGAACGGAGGCGAAGACTTAACGACTGCCCTCGCGCGCGGTGCCAGAGTAACGCATCGCGAAGCGGAAGACTTGAAACGTTTCCCGGCCAAAATCGAACGTCCGCATGACGGCTACGAGCCTGTCGAAAAACGGCTCGATGAGTTTCGTGTTAGACTACAGAGACTTGTCGCCGAGGGACACAAGCAAAATGCACGCTTTAACGTCATCGAGACGTGGTGCATGGGCGGTGCCCCGATGGCACACGCCTGGATTCGACGCGTGTTAGGCAAGGCGACTGAATGACATCAACCCACGCGATAGCTTGCTGATTGAATCCATGACGGCCGACGACCATTTTCCAGCCAGCGGTCGCATTGCGGCGGTCGATTACGGAACCAAACGGATTGGCCTAGCAATCTGTGATCCGGAATGGATCCTCGCCAGCCCGCTCGAGGTCTACTCGGTCCGAGATCCGAAACGTGACGCGGCGTACTTTGCGGACATCGCAAAACAAGAACGCATTGTCGCGTTCGTCGTCGGTCTGCCGATTCACTGCGATGGTGGCGAGAGCCAAAAAAGTACCGAAAGCCGTGCCTTCTCGCTTTGGCTGCGCGAAGCGACGGGACGTCCGGTGCGTTTATTTGATGAACGATTCACGACATCGGCCGCGCGTGAGCGGTTGCGATCCAGCGGTTCGTCAAAGCGATTGAGCAAACGTCCTGTTGATGCAATCGCTGCGCTGGTGCTCCTTGAGTCGTTCATGGAGGCCTCGCGTTATCGAGAAGAGGTTGTTGGCGAATCAATCGACGGCCCGATCACACGGGTCGAGGGTCTTGATTAACACCGCCGCTCAAAAACGTGATTCATGCTGCTTCGCATTCGACGGTTAACGCGTCCAAGAGATCCGCGAAGCGACGGTCCGCTTCCCGGCGACGGCGAACGCGTTCGCTCAAAGTCCAACCCGAACGGATCTCCAGCACACGGCGGGATACCTCAAGATCAGACGGCAAATTCTCATTTTGAGTCAAAGCGGGGACTTCCGAGACAACTGAATAGGTCGTGGTCGTCAACATGATAGATTCTTCCTGAAAGTAGATCACCGACCAAAGTCGGGCCCGATACGGGCACTGTGAAACACCGGTCGGATCGGCGGTTCGCCGATCTGGCACCAACACTCTTGGTGCGAACAAGATGAGAAGCAACATCCGTGCCAATCGTTAAAATTGACACGTGCTTCGACCGGGATGTTCGCCTGCCGAGGGGAAAAACCGGTGTATTTTCGCAGCAACGAAGTTTAAGAATCGTTTTCCGAATCGCTGCTGGTAGCCGTCGATGCCCAAGTTTCGGCTTCGAACGATTGAAATGTTTTCAACTGTCGCGTCGGAAGTTGCAAAACGCAGAGCTTTTGCAATGAACACGTGTCACCACAAATCGCAATCACGATCTGCCGCCAGGTTGTGAAACTGACGCTGCCTTGGAGATCGATGTATTGCAATTGGGAGCCGGCGTCGTAGAGCATCCCGAACAGCCGCTCGCGTCCGCCGTTGCTGGCGAACCCGAACGAGCCGTCCGGCTCGAGACTGATGCCGCGGATCGCTTGGAGTCGCTCAGCCGCCGCCTCAAAACTCGATTCGAACGGCCCCGGCTGGCCCGGTGCCGGCTGGTGAATTTCTTGCGGCCGGGTGCTGCCGTAGAGATAGAGATGAAACGGTGTCACGGGATTCCTTGAGTTCGCCGGTCGAGGTAAGAGCGCGAGTCACCTAGATCAATTGATCGAGTTCCTCGGTAAGCGCTGCGAAGCGAGCCAGCGTCGTGGCCACCGGCTCGGGCATCGTCATGTCGACGCCTGCGTCACGAAGTAGATCGAGTGGATCCTTGCTGCACCCCCCAGAAAGGAACTTCAAGTAATCCGCCAGCTCCTCGGGTCCCCCTTCGAGAACGCGTCGCGACAATGCGACCGCGGCACTCAAGCCGGTGGCGTACTTGTAGACATAAAAGGCGCGATAGAAGTGCGGGATGCGGAAACACTCCAAGTCCAATTGCTCGTCGATGACGAAGTCGGGACCGAAGTAGTCCACGAGCAACTCGCGGTAGACGCCGCGCAGCGACTTGACCGTGAGCGGCTCACCGACCTCAGCCATTTCATGCGTTCGCTTTTCAAACTCGGCGAACATCGTTTGACGAACAACGGTCGCGCGGATGCTGTCGAGTTCGTTGTTGATTAGATAAGCTCGCTCGGTGTCGCTGGAGGCGTTGCGAAGCAGGTGATCGGTCAGCAATTGCTCGTTGAAGGTACTCGCGACTTCAGCAACAAAGATGGTGTAGTTGTAGTATTGGAAGGGCTGGCTCCGGGCCGAGTACCAACTGTGCATCGAGTGCCCAGCTTCGTGCGTGAGGGTGAACACGTCGTTGAGCACTTCCTCCTTGAAGTTCATGAGGATGTACGGGTCGCCGTCGAAGGTCCCACAACTGAACGCGCCGCTTTGTTTGCCGCGATTCGGATACCGATCGGACCAGCGACCTCGAAGCCCTTCGGCGAGCACGCCACAGTACTCGTCACCGAGTGGTGCCAGCGAGGTGAGAATGACTTCAACCGCTTGGTCCCAAGTGTGATGCTTCTTGATGTCGCTCAAGATCGGGACGTACGTGTCGTAGTGATGGAGGTCGGGCAAGTCCATCTTCCGGCGACGCACATCGAGGTAATGATGCACGGCGGGCAACGAGTCTCGCACGGCGGTGATGAGATTATCGTAGACCGCCGTGGGAACGTTGTCGGGGAACAACGACGACTCGAGACTCGACTCATAATTTCGAGCCTTGGCATAGTAAACGTCTCTCTGGATGCTGCCGGCGAGCGTCGCCGCGAGCGTGTTTTCATGCG
>JBBSJZ010000514.1:0-4579 GCA_038256795.1 Pirellulales bacterium
AAGCCGGAGAACCGCGACTGCGATCGATCATATAAAAGGCGCTGTCGTTGCTCGCAAAGCACCACAGCCAGTACGTCAATCCGCTCACTCGCCAACTCGTTTCATCGGCGTGAAGCTTTGCACTTGCCAAGCTTTCGCGATGAATTTGTTCGTACCAGGAGAACAGCAAGTCCGCCAAGCGGTGCCACATTTGCACCAAACCACCGGGCGTGACTTTCATTCGCAAGTGAAAGTTGAACGTATCAACGATTTGACCGATCGTGAGACCTTGCAGAAAGTGCAGCATCGCCGAAAGCACCAGCGTTCGATTACCCAAAGTGCAGCGTGGCAACACGTCGGGCAGTTTCGGCTCAACCCGCTTTTGACAGGCCGGGCAATAATCGCGGTGCAGAATGTCTTCGGTGATGACGGGTTTGAGATCTTCGGGAATGTCTTCACTGCGGCGTTTTCGCGTGTCGCCGGTTCGCTTCAAGGGCCCCTGACAATCCGGGCAACAGGGAAGCATGTGTTCTCGGGTGCGATCGGGCTGCGCGAGCGGTTCTCGGGTGCGTCCGGCGTGACCGGGTTGTCCGCCTCGCTTCTTTTTGCCTTTTGCGGGCTTCGGCTTGGCAGGCGGTTTGGCGAAGGGCGGGATCGCAGCGGAAGGTGTGTTGGGTCCGATACTTTGCGAGGCATTCGCCAGACGCTGCTGAATCGCCAGCAGCGTGAAGACCAAGCACTCGGGGTCACCGTGCGCGAAGCTCCGAGCGTCGGCTTCGCTGAGCTGATTGTTGAGCAGCTTTTCGAGCAGACTCGAATCGATCGTCGGGGCGGCGATGGCGGTTGCTTCGTCCATGATTTGCAAATCAGAACAAATCCGCCAAAATCAGCCAACACCAATCTCACGCGGCTGAATAGTTACCGCTCTAGTAAGGCACACCAAGTAGAAAGTCGAATCAATCGATTGGCACAAATTTCGGAGGACGCCACGGTCGTCTGCCTCGGATGTGGCGACCGAACCGGCTGTCCGTCAGTTTTCGTGACCTATTCAAGCCACGACTCAAAACTTTCCATCGGTGCTCGGCTCAAAGTCAAAATTTTAAGATTCGTTTAGGACATCGCTCCTACCCTGGCAAGGCGACGGCTGAGGTTAGGTTCGGTGTTTTGCCCACCAGGATTCTGGAACACTGGTAAAGCAGCGGAACGCCAATCAATTTTAAGTCGGCGGAGTTTGGCGACTTTGCCTGAGTTTCCGCGAGCGAAAGTAAACTCGCGATTGATGAAATACTTACAGCGGCAGTCCAAACGGGCCAGCGAAACTTGGTGTTGGATGCCTTCAATCCTTGGAAACCGACCGTTGTTAGTTTTTCGTCCATCGGCAGCGACTGGAACAACGGCCACGCTTCCAACGCCAGCCGATTCGCGCCGACCATGCCGCCATTGCTCTTGCGAGTCGGGTCACCGCTTGGCGTGTGCCACTGATACGCATGACGTCGATCTTCGCGTGGTTCCAAGTGAAGCGACAGTCCGGCTATCGGATCGGCGTAGTCCCATGGCGAAAAGAGCGTGCCACTAAGATGCTTTATCGTGGCGCCGTCAATCAAGCCACGAACTCCAATCGCGTGATAGTCGCGGCGACTGGTCTGCAATTGAGAAATCGCACCCGGCGCCCCGATGTCCGATGAATCACATGTCAGCCAGTCTGCGTCACTTCGATTATTCAAGTTTGATGTTTGCAGGACCCGTAAAAATCGTTCTCGCAAACCTCCGTTCAGATCAGTCGCACGCAGCACGGGATGTGCATCTGCATCCGATTCCAAAGCATCACTCAATGCGTCAAGCAACGACTTCTCAGTCACACGCTCTTCGTTCGCCGACCAGACCACGGGACGCCAAGCTCCTGACTGCCGTGTCCAACTAAACAGAAAGCTCGCATCGACCGAATTCAAAATACGAAATGCGCCAATTGCTGCCAAATAAGCCAGCGGGTTACTCGCATCAATCCCAGACAACACGCAAGAATGGAGCAAGGCGGATTTCGACGAAGAATTTTTCCAGGCTACCCTCAGAGGCTGCTTCGATTCCCCGGGATCAGCACTGGCTTCCCAATCCGACAATCGCAATAGCGACTCTAGATACGGGAGTCCCCAATAGCCATAGGTTCGCATCTGGGTCCAGAAACGGTCGCTGCCACCAGATTGCAATATGGAATCATCAGCCCACTTTTTGTAGACGTCTTGCGGAACAACCGGACCACCGAGTTTTGTTAAATCAAGTTCGTGTGGTTGCGTATCGACACATGTTGCCATGAACGGCCGCGAGTTGCCGTGATGCGATTCAATCAAGTATCGAACGAGCTGTTTATCCGATTCGACTTGCAATTCGACGAAGTCGAGCAATCGTGCTGATACAGCTTCATGACGAAAGCCGAGCGGCAACGTCGAATGGCGACTTCTTCCGTAGCCACCTGATTTGGCTAACAAGTACGGAAACATACTGGCAAGCGTTAACGGTTTGTCGAGTAAGTTCGCTTGAAAACGGAGATCAGCTTTACCTAGATCATGGAACGTCGCGGCATCTTCCAGTGCGCCCGACAATGACTTGTCCAAACTCAACCGACCAGCATGTCGCCTCAATGCCTCCAGAACATCCGCCAAATGCTGTTCCAACCGCACTTGCCCGATACCCGAACGTGATTCAAGTTCGTCGTCAAACGACTCAGAAGGCAGCGGTGGCATTCCTGACCCTGTGAAGTGCCGTACTGTCATCCAGCTCAACCCGCTTGCGTAGCGTTTCAGCGTCCCATTCTCGCCGAACTCTCGAAGCAGTTTGATTCGCGATGTTACGTCGGCACCGACAAGATCATCCGCATCAGTTTTGTCAAATAATCCAATCAGAAGCTCGTGCAGCTTCTTGGCTTGCAGTGATGTTTCTTCGCCGTTGAGCAGTTTCTTACACTTTTCATAAAGGCGCTTTTCGACGGCGTCGTACTTGAGTTTTTCATGCAAACGCAGGATCGTCTTGCCTCGAGACTTCGCAAACGCTTCATCCGCGATATCGATGGTCGCGAAGTTGCTCGGCTTACCGCTGGGCGTTTTGAGTGACTGCTCTTGGCTCTCAAGAAATTCTTGCAGACCTTTCCAACCATCGGCCGGGTCACTCGGGGCAGGAACATTCTCGTGGTCGGGAACGTGCCCAAAAATCGTCCATCCCCCAAATTCTGCAGGCAGAATCACGGTATCGCCTTCAGCCAAAAAATTATCTCGTTGATTGCGTTCGGTGTTTTTAGGACCAACGACGAAACTAGCGAATGTGGTCGTCCCATCCGTCTTGGTTCGCTCCTTAGCACCTCGCCAAACTAAGCCAAATCGAGCTAATGAAGCCTTGGTCGTTGAATCAGGTTGCTCAACAGCCACGGTCCAGCCACCGTCGACATCGCTCGAATCGTCATCGACTTCTTCGCCCGTCAGCCATTTTAGCAGCACACGTTTAGGTACCGTCATGCACTCACTCGTCGACGGTGGACAGGCTTCAGCCGCTGATATCCAATCAGCCAACGTCGTCTTAGAGTAGAACGCAGCGTCAATATCGTTGAGTGGACTTGGGAGCGCGAAGTCGCTTCGCCAGCACACACGAACGCTCGGCTCACTCGTTTTCTTGCCAGCCGGCGGCGCCCCGTGAAGGTACATCGCGATATCAGGTTCGGGTGTCGGTTTGGGCAACGTTTGGCATAACATGTCGACGTGAGCCGGCATCAACACTGGCGCGTGCAGCGTAGGTGCCTGACACCCTAAGAGTGACGTTGGCTCGACACGGTTGATGCTGGCTTCGCTGCGAACTCCAAAATCGATGACGCCTTGTTCGCCAGCCAATGCTGACAGTGCATTCCAAGTTCTCGCTAGCGAGTTGTAGTAGATCGGATCGAGTGGCTTCTCAGTGTCCAGCTTATCGTCAGGTTGCAGATCTCCTTCAGCAGCGACAATCACGCCGTGGCAAATCGCCGACCTACCCAAACGATTGAGTCGCCCGAAACGCTGCTTCAGTGCATCTAGCGAAGCGCACTGAGACACCATGGCATCGAAATCGTAATCTGCACCCACCTCGATTGTTTGCGTCGCAACGAGGAACTCCGGTCTATTGTCGACGGTTTCCGAATCGGCTTGAGTCGCAACGGTCCGCTGTGACGCAAACTTGGCTTCCATCGCCGGCGTCATCCGATCGCGATCCAGCGGACGCATGCGGCCAATCATCAAATCGACGTTCGCACCGCCGTCTCGAAGCATCGCAAACGCTCGCTTTGCGATATCAATTCGGTTAACCACAATCGCGATTCGCCGATGACCATAGTCCTTAGCGAGCGCACGAGCCTGTGTGACAGCCGTTGCCGCAAGCTTGGCGTTTTGCGATTTCCCTTTCGCCTTATCGTCTCGAAACAACGTCACCGGCTTCGAGCAGTCGTGTCGCTGGCGCAAAGCAAAATCCGCGTCATAGTGCGCATCACTGAGTCGGAAAACGCGGTCACCCAATTCGATTTCCGAGGGAGTCGCTGTCATCCTCACGAAATGGAATGGTGTTTCAACGTAATCGCGCGACCAGTCTG
>JBBSJZ010000515.1:0-4572 GCA_038256795.1 Pirellulales bacterium
GCACTGGATTACGCGCTGAGTCCAATGCCGTTTACCCCTCACCCCCAGCCCCTCTCCCCGAAACGGGGCGAGGGGAGCCAGGATATTTTTGGAAGGAAACCTGCGTTAGCAATAGACGCGTCAAGATCAACCTTTTAGCAGGCCGGGGCTAGGCTTGGACGATTTTCGGGTGGGGTTGGTGGGCTCGGGTGGCGTTTCTGGTGTCGATGACGAGTTGCGACCACTCGACGAGTTGGTCGTAGTCGATGTTGGCGTGGGCGGTGGAAATCAGGACGGCGTCGAAAGCGGCGACGGTTGACTCGTTCCAGGCCACGCTTTTCGTACCGGCCCAGTGGGCGTGTTCACGCGACGGGCGAATGACCGGAACGTAGGAATCGTAGTAGGCGACTTCGGCGCCGGCGGCGGTGAGTAAGTCCATCAATACATACGTGGGCGATTCTCGGTCGTCATCGACGTTGGCTTTGTAGGCGAGTCCGACGAGAAGAATGCGGCTGCCGTTGAGTGGTTTCTTGACGCAATTGAGTGCCTCGGCGAGACGGCTGACCACGTGTTTGGGCATCGCGGTGTTGATTTCGCCGGCGAGTTCGATGAATCGAGTCGCCTGGCCGTACTCGCGGGCTTTCCACGTTAGGTAGAACGGATCGATCGGGATGCAGTGACCGCCCAGGCATGGACCTGGGTAGAACGGCATGTAACCGAATGGCTTGGTCTTGGCCGCTTCGATCACTTCCCAGACGTCGATGCCCATGGCTCCGTAAACGAGTTTCAGCTCATTGACGAGTGCGATATTGACGCTGCGGAAGATGTTCTCGAGCAATTTTGTCGCTTCGGCTGCCCGGCAACTACTGACCGGGACCACCTTCTCGACCGCTTGCGAGTACAACGCGACCGCTTTTTCCAGGCACGTTGGGGTGAGCCCGCCGACGACCTTGGGGATTTTGGCGACCTTGCTATCAGGATTCCCGGGATCTTCACGCTCGGGTGAGAAGGCGAGGTGGAAATCCTTACCCGCCTTCAGTCCTGAGCCGGCCTCGAGCACCCTCAACAGGTCTTCGTCGGTCGTGCCCGGATAGGTCGTCGATTCCAAGACCACGAGCGTCCCGGACTTCAGATGCGGTGCGATCGCTTCGCCGGTTTTGAGAATGTACGAGATATCGGGTTCGCGATTCTTGTTCAGCGGGCTGGGGACGCAAATGACGACAGCATCACACTCCGCCACGCGGGAAAAATCGGTACTCGCTTGCAATCGTTTCGCGGCGATTTGCTCAGCAATGGTGCTGGCCGGTACGTGGTGGATGTACGACTTGCCCGCATTGATCGCATCGACTTTGGCAACGTCGATATCGAGACCGAGGACGGATGAACCACTGCGTGCGAATTGGAGGCCGAGGGGTAAACCGACATAGCCCAGACCGATGACAGCGAGCAAGGGATTGACCAAAGAAAAATGAGTCGAAAAATCAGCGCGGACTTCGTCCACGTGGGTGGCACGTGCCGCCCATTGGTTGACTGGTGAATTTTGGCATTGAAATAGCCTCTCCACGATGGCCCGCCCGCGAGAAAGTTACAAGCTTGGGCCGCCTCGAAAAGTCTTCAAACGGCGTCCGAGTGTGGAGCTTAACGATTACAGCGAGAGGACTGGGATAGTTCGTTGGCAATTACCGAGGCGAGGATTCTTGCGCGTGACCGTTGCTCGCCCGCTCTCGCTCCAAAAATGGTGGTCCTTTTGAGTGAGCCGGACTTCGCCAGCGGGAGGCTGTAAGGCAGCGGGTTCTCCGGGAGGAAATGGGCCCCTCACCCTAGCCCTCTCCCCATCGAAGCGATGGGGAGAGGGGACATGAGCCGAACCAATCCGCGAGTGGTCACTTCAGCATCCGAGTGAGCGGTTTTGGCGCTAGCCACCGGCTTTGCACCAAGGCCCCTCACCCTCACCCTTTCCTCAATCGAAGCGATGGGGAGAGGGGACATGAGCCGAAATAATCTGCGAGTGGTCGCTTCAGCGTCCGAGTGAGCGGTTTTGGCGCTAGCCACCGGCTTTGCACCGAGGCCCCTCACCCTCACCCTTTCCCCATCGAAGCGATGGGGCGAGGGGACGTGAGCCGAACCAATCTGCGAGTGGTCACTTCAGCATCCGAGTGAGCGGCTTTGGCGCTAGCCACCGGCTTTGCACCAAGGCCCCTCAAACTCACTATCTTCCCATCGAAGCGATGGGGAGAGGGTTATGGTGAGGGGTCATCAGTGGGATTGCTGATTGCCTCGAGGTCTTCGGCAGCCATGGTTTCGATGGCTTGAGTGAAGCGCAGGTCGTCTTTGAAGATCATCCGAGCTTTGCGAGCTTCATCGAGGGCATCTCGCCTTTTGCCTTGTTCTTTCAGACGTGCGATTAATTTGAGTCGCAGTGCCGCATTCATCGAGTCATAGCGCAGGGCCTCGCGGTGGTGACGGAAGCTATCATCGTATTGCTCCAGGCGATAATGCAGATCGGCCGCCAGGTTTTCACAGCGACCACGTTCGGCCTGGGTTTCACAGCTATCGCAGGCGAGTCCGTTCAAGCTCGTTTGCAGCAATTTCTCACCTTGATCTTCCGTCGGGCCGGTGGCGGCAGTGTTGGACGGATTGGCAATCAGAAACTCACCCGCCAATCGGTACGCGGCACTCGATGGTGGAATGAGAGTGCCCAAATCACTGACCCCGTGCCGCATCGCATCCGTCAGCGCTGCGGTGGTCAAGTTCGGCCGCATCTGGACGGCGCTTCGCCAAAACTCCACTGCCAGTGATTGTTGACCGCGATCCGCAGCAAGCGTGGCAACTTTTAGGAGCGTTGTCGGTTCTTGAGAGAAAAGAACCGTCATTTGGCGAATCGCTGCGTTGGTCCGATCCGAGTCCTGGTGAACGAAATCCAAATAAGCTTGGTAAGGACGCGGACCTTGCGAAAGCGGTCTGAGCTCGATCGCGCGTGTCGAGCAATCGAGCGCGTATCGATAGAGATCGCTCGACGACGCATTGGTCGGGGGCGTTTCCGGTATCGGAGTTGTTGCAACAGCATCCTCGGACCGGTTCGTACGATAAACATCGGGTGCGGTCCGTTGGTAAAGTCGAACCGCCTCCTCGGCATCCTGGGGCGATTGCTCGGCGACATCGAGCAATCTCGCTCGTTCGTAAGCCAACAAACACAGCGAATGAAACAGTTTCGGTGAAGGGTCTTCCGCCACTTTCTCGGCGAGCACCTCAATTCGTTCCTGGAGTGCAGCAGGGTTCGTGCGGATCCATTTCATCTCCGTCTCGGTGTCACGCGCGAGCGTATCGACTTCGGCATCCGACTTGAGGCGGGGCAGGACACTCACCAGCAACAACAGTGGTAGCGTACACATCGCGAGAGTGGGGAAGCGTGCGCGCCGCGAGCTGAAAATCTGGCGTGATATCATCGGAACGGGTCGATTGAGCCCATCGGAGGAAGCGACGGAGCCTTCGTGACCACTCGTGATCGCGGTCCCCGCGGCAACATCGCGGGCGACGATGGCCGGGAAAAGAATCGCGATGGCAAACAGGTTGGCGGGAATGATCAGTCCAAAGTCGAAAATCTGGGACGACAGGATTGTTCCGACCAAGAACCAGCCGGCGATGCGCACGCCTTGATCAATGGGATCCGGCGAGTCTGCCATGCGGTGCAGCGAACGGATGATGAGGAAGAGCGTCACGAGTGCTAGGGTGATGCCCCAGATGCCCTGCTCGGTGACAAGTTCCACCCACAGATTATCAGCATGATGAAAGCCACTGCTCACGCTGGTCTTCATGTGCGGTAAAACGGCATCGCCGTAGGTCGCGGTTCCAGAACCGGCGGGAAAGTGCGCGGCGGCGGTGCGCAGACCGTCGGGCCAGTGGGAGATGCGACCATCGTTGAGCAGTGTCGCTTTACTCTCAGCCGTCAAGAACTCGAGTCGCTGGATTGACTCGAGGCTGAGATCGGTGGGAACGAGAAGCACGGCCACACACAATCCGATCACTGCGGCGATGACTGGAAAACTAATCAATCCTCGACGTTGACGGACCCAGCCGAAAGCCAGCGTGACGCCAACGAGCGCCGCTACGACGCCGCCTCGTGAGCCGCCGACCAGTAGACCACTGACGCACAACGCCGCGGACAGGATACCGATCATCGATTCGCGATCACTCACGAGCGAAAATAGATCGTTCATTTCAAAGTCGGGATCGTCGACTTCTTGACCCGTGAGCGCCGTGAGTCGCCATGACAAAAGTCCGAGGCTCGCAGCAAGCCCCATGTTCAACATCAATGCGCCATTGTTCCGATTCACAAACGTCGCAAAGGAACTCGGTGACAAGTTGTCTTCGTAGCCGAAGAAGCCAATCTCAGGAAAAATGCGAATCCACATGCCGATCGTCGCAACCACGGCGGCGCTCACGGCGATCACGCTCAGCAGCATTCCCAATCGCATCCTGGAGTCGAAGACGATCGCGGATGACCAAGCGATCGCCACCACGACGCACAAAACCGCTAACGCGTGCCGAGTTTCCGTCACGTTCACGGAAATCGGGAAATGGCTCGCCAGCCCA
>JBBSJZ010000516.1:0-4570 GCA_038256795.1 Pirellulales bacterium
CCGGCGCCGATGCGACGATCATGGGTGAAAGCGAAATCGCACGCAGCATGTGTGATTCAGTCGAATCGTTGGTGCGCCTCGCCCAGCGCCTCGAAGCCGCCAATCGTATGCCGATTGACGACGCGGCGCCGGATCCGCAATCCGCCTGAAACGGAATCTTTTTCAGGTCGCTTTGGCAGATAGTTAAAGACTACTTTTTTCCGAGCGTTTTCGACTCGAAAATCAGACCGGAAGCTGCCGAGTAGCGGATGACCATCACTTCACCACATCCATTAGCTTGCCAAAACTGTCCACAAAATCGTACCGGATGTTCTCAGGTGCAAACTGTCGATTCATCTTGTCGAAGAATTTTCTTGCACAGAGGATTTTCGTCTTCTCGATTTCGCGCAATTCCATCGATGACATTGAGCCTTTTGTTTCCGCGACAAAGTAGATGTGCTTCACCGTTCCCTGCTTGAACGTGATGGCCCAATCCGGGTTGTAGTCACCAACTGGTGTGGGAATAAGGAAGCCGCGTGGAAGCTTCGCGTACACGACCACGTCGGTGCTCGTATCCAGCTCTTTCACGAACTCGCGTTCGACCTTTGAATCGGTCAACACATAATCATAGACGTGGCGCTGAAGTTTGCTGCCTGCGCTGCTGAAATCTTGACGACTCTGTCCCGCGGTGAATATGTCCAGATCGAATTTGTCCTCGACCGGGTCATAGGCCAGATGTTCGACGATCACTGTGGCTTTTTGCTCATTGATAAGCCGGATCGCCTCAGCGATGAAGCTCTCCGGGTTGGTCTTGAACTGGGCGAACACCGCCACGTTCATTCCCTTGAGGATGTCAGCCACGGTTCGCCGAGTCAGTTTCGTGCCTTCGACCAGCTTGCCGATCAAGTCGTACTTTACGGCCGAGTGGATCGATAGCTTGTTGTATTCGACCGTGGTCTCGGCGATTCGGAATGCATCGCCGCTTTTCAGCGCATCAACCGTCACCGCATCGGTCTGCTCACCACGCTGGATCGTGTACTGCAACGGCGTCACGCGCAGCCCGCTATCCTTGTCATTGAGCGCTGCCACCGCCTTGCGCACCAGTTCATCGGAATCGAAATCCACGCTGTAAGCCGCCTTGCGGTTGATCCGGCTCCACAGCGCTTTGAACTCCTGCTTTTCGAAGTTGGCGTTGAGCGGGTTCTGCTTCGGCCGACGATCATCGGTGATCTCGGGCAACTTGCCTTCGCTGAACAGACTGTCGATCAACGCAAATACCTGTTCGGCATGTGACTGCAAATCCACTGGCAATTCGGCGAGGGAACCCTCTTTGCGCGCCTCGTGATAGGCCGCCGCAATGGCGTCGGCATCATCGACGTAGTCGTTCTTCACCAGATACTTGTAGATCTGCTTGGCCTGCAACGGCGTGACCTGGGCGTGTCCCTCCGCTAACTTGAGCATCTTGCCAGCAAAGAATTCCTCGCTGGCGACTCTGGGTCGATCGGAGAGCGATTCACTGATGTCTTTTTGCAGCGCGGTGACGAAGTTCTTGTAGCTTTCACTGGCGACCACGGTCAGCACATTGATGTCGTGAACGGTGGCCGGGTTGTCCATGCGATCGCCATCCTGATTAACCGAAAGCCGCAAGCCTCGTCCGACTTCCTGGCGCCGCGAGATGGTGTTGTCACTGTGCTTGAGCGCACAGATCACGAACACGTTGGGATTGTCCCAACCTTCACGCAGGGCCGAATGGGAAAAGATGAAACGCACCGGTTCGTCGAAGGAAAGCAGGTGTTCCTTGTCTTTCAGGATCAAGTCGTAGGCATCGCGGTCATCGGACAATCCCGCATTCTCACCGCGCGCCGCTACTTTGGAATCCGTCGAACGCTGGGTCTTCTTGTCGATCGAGAAGTAGCCGTTGTGCGTCTTCGTGGTGGGAATGTCTTTCAGATATTTTGTGTACGGCGATTCTTCGAGCCCCAGCACCTCGTTGAGGTACTGGTCGTACTCCTCCTCGAAGATGCACGCGTATTCGCCCTTGTCATCCGTCGCGGCATAGTCGCGATACTTGGCCACTTCGTCGATGAAGAACAGCGTTAACACCTTCACGCCCTGCACAAACAATGCGGCTTCCTTGTCGAAATGTGCCTTGATCGCTTCACGAATCTGGAAGCGGCGCAGCGCGGCGTCATTGACATCACCCACCGCATCACCCACCAGCAACTCCACGCCATTGGTGAAACTCAACGTGTCGGTATTAGCGTTGATGTCGGCCACGACGAAACCCTCGCGGTATTGATCGAGGCCGTTGGAGAGATCAAACAGGTTGTCGCCTTTGCCGAGCTTGCGCACGATCGGCTTGATCGCGCCCTTGGCAAGTTTCTGTTCGAGTTCAACCCGCGCCACAGGCGGCTTGGATTTTGAAATCTCGATGCTCTGCAAGTACAGATAGGCATTCGTGCCCGCCAAGCCCTTCACGGCAATTCCTCGCACCGCGATCTTCTTCACCAGCTTTTGGTTGTAGGCATCCAGCGCATCGAGGCGATGAATGCGGTTATGCATCGTCTTGTGCGTTGCCGAGTAGCGCAACACCATCAGCGCCTTGAACTCTTCGAGGGATTTCAGCGTCTGCGCACCTTCCATCTTCTGTGGCTCATCGAGGATCAGGATGGGCCGATTGGCGCTGATCACATCGATCGGTCGGCGCGACTGGAAATCATCGAGCACATCGTAGATTCGCCGATTGTCAGCACCGCGCGAGGCAAACGCCTGCACGTTGATGATCATCACATTGATGCCGGCATCCGATGAAAAACTTTCCAGTTGGTGCAACTGCCGCGAGTTGTAGATGAAATACCGCACCTTCTTGGCGTAGCTCTCCAGAAAGTGTTCGGCGGTGATCTGCAGTGATTTGGCCACGCCTTCACGGATGGCGATACTCGGCACGACGATGATGAACTTGCTCCAGCCATACTGCTTGTTCAACTCGAAAATGGATTTGATATAGCAGTAGGTCTTGCCCGTGCCTGTCTCCATCTCGACATCGAGATTGACCTTGGCCACCGGCGTCGTCACCAAAGAGTCGGAAACCGGAAGGTTCTGGCTGCGCTGAACCTGCTGGATGTTTTCCAACACGGCGGCATCACTCACGCTCAACTCGGCGTTGCGGAAACCGGAACCATCGAACAGGTCATCGACGCCTTTGTGCGCCTTGCCGGGATCGATGCGGTAGCTGATCGCCTCGGCACTGACGGCACGCTGGCCCTTGAAGCACTCCACCACGGCCTGCACGGCGGCGGTCTGGAAAGCCTGGGTTTTGAATTTGATCTTCATGCTGCCCCTGAGCGCCTTTCTTTCTGCGATCTCTCGGCAGTATTCGGCTGCAGAAAGACGCAAGTCATTGATTATGAAGTTGATGAAGCGTCAATTCTTTCTGCAAGCTCCGGTTTTTCGCGTCAACTTACCCGCCCGCGTTGGGGAGCCCATGGACTCCTCTAGGTGGATTTATGGAGTCCAAGTTAGATAATACGCTCCACAAAAGAGTTCTCGGAGTGAGGCGACTCCACAACCTCACAGCACATGCCGCCCCTCGGCCAAGTTGATCAATCGGGGGAAACACAAGGTGGCCGGGCGACGGCCGCTGCCAGCTTGGAGCTCCCGCAGGATGCCGCCATCACGCAATTGGCGCAGCAGGCTGGGGACAGTCTTTTGATGGATACCAAACTCCCGACTGAGCTGATCGGCCAGATCCGATGTACGAAAAATCGGCTTGCTGAAAATCGCATCCAGCAGATGCACCGTGTACTGCGAATGCGTGATTTCGTGGATGACCCGCTTCATCTCCTCATACAGCGCCTTGATGGCGACGACGCGCTGACTGTTCTGCTTGGCCTGGGTCAACACCGCCTGAAGGAAAAAGGCGATCCAGCCATTCCAGTTTCCCTCCGCAGAAATGGCTTTCAGGCGAGCGTAGTACTCGTCGCGATGGCTTTCCAGATATTCCGACAGGTAGAACATCGGCTGCGACAGCGCCCGCTTCTGGTACAGAAACAGCGGGATCAGGATGCGGCCTATGCGCCCATTGCCATCCTTGAACGGATGCAGCAGCTCGAACTGCGCATGCACGATCGCGGCCTGTATCAGAAAGTCGATATCGTCTCTGCCCAGATACTGCTCCCAAGCCAACAGATGGTCATTCAACTGCAGCGGGTTGGGAGGAACGAAGCTGGCCTGCTCGATCGTGCAGCCATACGGGCCGATCCAATTCTGGTCGCGGCGGAACTCCCCCGGCGACTTGTTCTGGCCGCGCACACTGTCCATCAGGATGCGATGCAGCGAAAGCACAAAACCCAGCCGGATTGGATAGTCGTTCAGATACTCGCGAGCGGAGAACAGCGCCTGCCGGTAATTGGAAATTTCCTGAATGTCCTCGGATTTCTCGCCCGTCTTGAGCAAGCCCGCCTCGTGCTCCAGCACTTCATCCACGGTGGCCTGGGTGCCTTCGATACGGGAAGACAGCACCGCCTCCTGCGTGGTCAGCGGTGCCAGCATTACCGCCGGATTCGGAATGCCCTGCAACAACCCATCGTAA
>JBBSJZ010000517.1:0-4561 GCA_038256795.1 Pirellulales bacterium
ACAACAACGAGGTGGACATGTGCGTTCTCTCAAAGGATGGCTTCAGAAATCTCCTTCGAAGAATGGCATGTCCACACTTTTTCATCCATACGTCGCTGTCTCAGCAACTCAAACCGCGCGTACCCTTCCGGCGGATGAGCCGTTTTTGGTGAGTTTCGATAATTCCGTGAGGCGCGCGACTAACGGATATCGCATGACAGGTTGAGACGATTACTTTAATAGGCGACCCAGCTATGTCAGAACCTGAAGAAACCCAGCCTCCAAAACTAACTCCCCTCGATGCGAGCGTCACGGCGACAAGTGCTCCTTCGAATGAGATTTCGCTCGCTGCGGAGGTGTCCGTGTCGCCCAGTTCCGTCGAAGGCATGTTCCTTCAAGCTTTGCAGCTCACGTCACCGGCGGATCGCGAAGCATTTTTGGATCGCAATTGCAAGAACGAGCCTGACAACCGCAGGCGAGTGACTGCACTTTTACGAGCGCATGCCGATGCGGGCGATTTTATGGAAAGCCCCATTGTGAATCGTCCTGCGATGAGTGATTCAGCGTTGAATGGCTCGCTGACCGACCAAGTTTCACTCGACTTCCTCAAGCCTAGCGACAAAGAGGGCCGGCTGGGAACGATTGGACCTTACGAAGTATTGGAAGAAATTGGCCGAGGCGGCATGGGCGTCGTACTGCGGTCCATTGATCCTAAACTCAATCGTGTTGTGGCCGTCAAAGCGTTGTTGCCAGAACTGGCATCGAACCCCAATTCTCGACGTCGTTTCTTGAGAGAGGCACAAGCCGCGGCAGCAATCAGCCATCCGCATGTCGTTGCCATCCATGCTGTCGACGACAGTGATCAAGATCATGGCGGGACGCCGGTGCCACCGTTCCTCGTGATGGAATGCATTGTCGGCCAATCATTACAACAGAAGCTCGATAAGGTTGGCCCGTTACGTCTCACAGAAATTCTGCGAATCAGTCGTCAGATTAGCGATGGGCTTGCGGCCGCGCACAAGCAGGGGCTTGTTCATCGCGATATTAAACCCGCCAATATCTTGCTCGAGAACGGTGTCGAGCGAGTAAAAATTACGGACTTTGGATTGGCGCGGGCGATCGACGATATCACCGTGACACGAACGGGCGAAGTCTGTGGCACACCGCAGTACATGTCACCTGAGCAAGCCTGCGGAGAACGCGTCGATCATCGCAGTGATCTATTCAGCCTGAGCTCCGTGATGTACGCGATGTGTACCGGCCATAGTCCCTTTCGCGGCGACAGTATTGCTCATGTGATCAAACGAGTCACTCAAGACGAGCCACGATCCATCGCCGATCAGAATCCAGAGATTCCCTCCTGGCTAGTCGAGATCATTGGTTCCCTTCTCCAAAAAAACGTTGAACATCGATTGCAATCTGCAGAAGCTTTAACGGAGATTTTGGATCAGCATCTGTCACGTATTCAGCATCCGACTCAGTCAGGTTCGCATTCGGCGATTAATCAGCAATTGGCTACGACTTTCGGTCAGAATGCCGCTCAGTCTGCCCCGACTGCGACTCAGCCTGACGCTGCGGTTTCTCCATTGTCAACGGCGGGACTGCTGGGGCCGTCCGGCAATGTGCTGGTGCCCGGTTGGATGAGAACAATGAGTCGCATTTGGCTAATGCTGGCGGTGGCGACCTTTGTGTTGCTATCTGCTGTTCAAAGGCTGCCCAATGTTCGCATCGGCTCGACAGAATTGCTGTTGGTGTTCTCGATCGGAGCGATGGGCTCAATTTTCATGACTGGCATCCTTGCACGCAGAATCGTCACGCGACAATTGATGGCGATCGCGTTGTTTCTCGGACTGGGGCCGCTCGGTTTGTTGGTTTACCTGTTGATCAAAGATGGTTTGCAGCCCGCTCCCGCGACCGCAAATCGGCCATCGACGTCAGGGCTCAATCCAACAACAGCGACTCACCGTCCTGCGGACCAAGCGAACCCTACAGAAAAGTCGCAGACGATCGGCGTGCGGTTTGGTCGGGCGATCGTAGAGATGCCGTTGGAAGATTACTTGCGTTACGCCGCAGTGAAGCGGATGTACATGATCTGGATTCTGATGGCTTTGTGCGGTGCGATATATTCGATGTCCGTGCTGTCACCGGAGACTATGCAGATCGAATCGGCGGACAGCTTTTTTGCTCGCTTCACGAAGTGGGCCGCCACGCTGTTTGCTATCTGGATTGGCCAGATGCTCGGCTTGTGGGGCGGCCAGAAGCTGGGTCTTTGGGATCAAGCACGTGTACCGCTGCGAAGCTGGGGATTACTGAGTTCAGTGGCATTCGGATTTCTTTTTCTGGGATGTTTTTGGGCGGCCGCGTTGCGAGTGCCCTTCGTGAACTCGAGCATGATCGGTCTGGCAACGGTTTTCACGATCGGCTGGATTGTCCTCGGGGCATTCGTTGTGCGAAAAGCCAACAACTCGCCAGAGTTCTAACAACTGTTCGCGTCAACGACATTGCTGCCCGCCTGGCACAAATGGCTGCCGTTTGTGGTGGCAAAGGATCTCCCGAGTTCTCTCGGCTCTACGACAAAATATCCGGGACATGGGCCGCGACGATCTACTCGGCCGATATCGCTCCGTTCGCAATCAAGACAGGCGAATTCACAACCGTGACCGCGCGCCGTAGCTTGCAACGCATCGTACTCCCAGGCCAATCGACAGTTGACGGAGGGCCACTTCACTTCGCACCGAGTCACGTTTATCGTTTCCAATGGATCGGTCGCAAGTACTCGTTGACCAGTTCGCAAGCGATCATCATCAACACCCTGCTACAAGCTTTTGGATCAGAGCAAAACGAAGTGTTCGAAGCAGATCTGCTCAAGGCGATCAAGATGAACACAAAGTACTATGATGCGAACGCGACCGAACCCGCCAAGTCCATCGAGTCGCACCTCAACGACGGCAAGCAACCAGCTTGGACCGAACCCCTCACCATCACCGGAACGGCACCTGAACAACGGTTCGTACTGAAGGAACTCCGCTAACTTTGCAGCGGTTGCGGCAACAATCCGCCGAGTCGCTTGTCGACTTCGACCTGGCCATCGCTTGAGGGCGGACTCTCGAACCGCCGCAAATGGTACCCACGAAGAATTGGCCCACCGGTTGCTCGACCCGATAGGATCGCATCGTTAGCGGTAGTGTCTCAGCCAAGCAATTCATGAACGACGTTTCCGTGGACGTTGGTGAGTCGGCGTTCGAGGCCGTTGTTGTAGAAAGTTAGCCGCTCGTGATCGATGCCCATCAAGTGCAGGATCGTCGCGTTGAAATCGTAAACTTCTATCGGATCGACCGCAGCTTTGAAGCCGAACTCGTCACTTTCGCCATAGCTGAATCCCTTCTTCACACCAGCCCCCGCTAACCATCGGTTGCCGCTGTTGTGATGGCAGTAGTTCTTCTTCCTCCTCGTCGTCTTCGAGTTCCAGCAGTTCATCATCGAGTAGCTCCTCATCCGATTCAAGTAGCTCGTCGCGTGTGGTCTTTAGGAATCAATCGCAAGTGCATCGATCCACTTTTCTGGACGACGTTTTCAGGCTCCCAACTCCAGACACCGAAATCGTCGGTGTCGATGTTCCACTTTGAGCGATCAACATCGTCGCCATCGAACTCATCGGATTGCCCTGCCATGAGCTTCCATTGATCCGCCGCGTCGGTAGTCTCACCGAAGGGAACTGGATCGGCGGCGATGGAGAACGCAGGCGGCGACAAAGCGATTACGGCAATGAAGATTAAAAATTTCAAGATTAAAAACTCGTGGAAAAGGTTGTGGTGTAGTTCGGCACGCTCTGCTCTTTCCATTTGCCGGCAGCTTTCAAATTATCGAACCATAGCGAGGAACGTTGCCGCGATCTGCTTGATGAGTTCGTGCATCCGCTTGAACGCCGCCTTCAGTTCTGGCTCGCGTTTCAACAACTCAGCAGCCCAAGTCGTCTTGCCGATCTCATTCCAAGTGCCATCATCCTGCAGTGCCGAGACAGTAAAGTTCGGTAACTTTCCACCACCTCCCTTCGTGATGTAAGGGACTAGTAACCAATTGGTTTTCCTTGTTCATAGAGTTCGCGAATTTCAGGCGGAGTAAGCGGTGCGTCGAAAATCGTCAGCTCGTCCATCGTTCCGCTTAGGTTCCGAACGGCGAACCATGGCGTATCACGAAACGGTTGTCCCCAGTTCCCCATCTCGGCGGCACCGATTCTCAATCGTTCGGTGAAGTACTTATCCTGGATTGTTTCACGCCCAACTTCTGTGCCGTTGACGAACTGCGTCACCATGCGAGCTGCTGAATCATAAACCGCCGCCAGATGAAACCAGCGACCGCTCTGGGTGACATCCCAAAATGGCGTGCTGTAATAAACCTTCGCCAAGCCGGCCGTTTCGACAACCTGCTTGTCATTTTCGCTGTAGTGTTGGATTTTTTGAGAATCATCGACCATGATCGACAACAACAGCCGTCCGTCATTTTGTATTTGCCAGTGCGGTTCGCCATACTCATAACCGTCCGCCATGAATAATGCGTTGTAAACATGATCGAGGCTATCGAT
>JBBSJZ010000518.1:0-4558 GCA_038256795.1 Pirellulales bacterium
CCGCAGTGATGGCCGGGCAAATGGCGACGCTGAGCGAATTGGAGCTGGGATGAGTTCATCGTACGGTGCACAGTTGCAGTCTTTTAGAATCGCTACCGCGGCGGCGATTGAGTTTCTCACCCGCGTTTCGATCCCGAGCATGCGTTCGTTGTCGCCGAGCGACTATGGAAAAGCACAACGCGAGGGTGTCGTTTATTTTCCGCTGGTCGGTGCGCTCGTGGGCGGGGTTACGGCGACCATTTTCCTCATCGCGACGACCGGATTATCACCGTGGATCGCCGCCCTGATCGCGATCGGTTTCGAGGCCCTGCTCACCGGCGCGTTTCATGAGGACGCACTGGCGGATACGTGTGACGCGCTGGGTGGTGGTTGGACACGCGAACAGGTGCTCGCCATCATGAAGGACAGTCGACTCGGGACGTATGGAACTCTGGGGCTCGTGCTCGGCGTCGGATTGCGAGTGGCATGCACCGTTGAACTGGCGAGTATCGGATCCGCGTGGGCATTCGCCAGTATCATCGCTGCGGCGAGCCTCGGCCGGCTCGCGATTGTCGCGTTGATGGTCACGACGCCGCCGGTGGTCGATCGCGTATCGCAAGCTCGCGAGATGAGCAGTGAGCAAACCCTGGCGTCGCTGAAGTTTGCGGCGCTGGTGAGTCTTGCCTGCTGTAGCATTTGGTGGCTGATGCATCCGCTACAGTCGCTGGTCACGTGCGTCGTGAGCGTGGCGATCTTTGCCGCCTATCGCCGCACCATCATTCGCCGTGTCGCGGGTACGACGGGCGATTTGCTCGGGTGTTCTGCGTTCATGGTTCAAGCCGTCGTGCTAGCCGGTTCGTGCTGGGGTGGACCAGTCGCATGAATGAGGTCATCTTGATCCGGCATGCGGAAGTGGTCGCCACTTGGAAAACGGTTTGCTATGGGGCGATGGATGTACCGCTCAGTGATATCGGTGCAAGCGCGTCGCGTGAATTCGCTCGTCACTTGGCTGAGGATTGGACGCCGACGCACATCTTCCATAGTGGTCTGTCGCGAACCGAACGGCTGGCAACTTGGGTCGGCGAGCGGTTCCCGGGGGTCCCCGTCACGGTCGATGAGCGGCTGCGGGAACGCAACTATGGCGAGTGGCAAGGACGGAGTTGGGACGAGGCATACGCCAGCGATCCCGACAACTTCCACGGACTCGTCGATCATCCGGACACCTATCGGCCGCCCACGGGCGAGACGACGACGGAGATGCAGCGGCGGATCGTCGATTGGTATCGCGAGGTGGTGGGCGGACCGGGTGAGAAACGCGTCATCGCGCTCACCCATAGCGGGCCAATCGCTGCGCTCGCGGGTCACTTGGCGAGTGTACCCGCCAACGCCTGGCAACCCTGGATGGTCAGCTATTTGGGCGTAATCCGCATCCGCGAAGGCATTCCAACTGTTTTTCCCGGATGAAGTGGCTTGCAAATGGGACTTCGGTGCCCGTGTCGTGATGACAGCTGGCCAGGATCGTGTAGAACAGTCCTGACGGGATTCTCGTGGGCGTGCATCAAAGAAAGCTAGAACGTGGTCGACGGTGTGTTTTATTTGGCTGAGGCGATCGCGACCGAAGCAGAGTCCGCCGACAAAGGATTGATGAGCAATTTGCTCTATTTGGGGTGTGCCCTCGGACTGATTGCACTCAACGGTTTCTTTGTCGCCGCCGAGTTCGCGCTCGTCAAAGTACGAATCGCGAGAATCGACCAATTGGTTCTCGACAAGCGTCCGTTCGCGGTCACATCGCGTTGGTTGGCGATGCGACTGGACAAGTCGCTGTCCGCGTGCCAGCTCGGGATCACGATGGCGTCATTGGCGCTCGGCTGGATTGGGGAACCAGCGTTCGCGATTTTGGTCGAGCCTGTGTTACTGTACGTCGGGGTCGTCGACGCAACGGTGCTTCGGGCGCTATCATTCATCCTCGCGTTCTCAGCCATCACGGGACTGCATTTGGTCGTGGGCGAACAATTCCCCAAGATCTTCGCGATCCGCCGACCCGAGACGATGCTGCTGTGGTGCGCCGGGCTACTACGGGTGTTCTACGCGGTGCTCTATCCTTTCCTGGTGCTGCTTGACGCCACGACGTCATTTTTATTGCGATTGGTCGGCATCCATGGTGCCGCGGATCATGAAGTCGTTAATAGCCAAGAGGAACTGCGAGCATTGCTCCGTGAAGCCCACATTCATGGCAACTTGACTCGCAATGAACATTCGTTGATCAATAATGTGTTTGAGTTCGACGACTTGATCGTGCGGCGAGTCATGCTACCGCGAGGCGAAGTCGCGTTTATCGACATACACGATTCGCTACCGAGCTTGCTCACGCTGGTCCGTCAAACCAAGCACACGCGTTATCCCGTTTGCGATCGTTCACTGGATCGTGTGCTCGGTGTCATCCACATCAAGGATCTCGTCGGACTGGATCCCGAGGCGACGGACTTTGATCCGACGGACATCATGCGTCCGCCGAAGAAAGTGCCCGAATCGATGCCGATTAGCCTGGTGCTGCGACACTTCCAAGCGACACACCAATTGATGGCGTTCGTCGTGGATGAATACGGCACGACGATCGGCATGGTCACGCTCGAAAACGTGCTGGAACGGATCGTGGGTGACGTGGATGACGAATTCGACGTAGCCAAACCCAACGTCGTACCCAACGGCAAGGGTGAGTTCATTGTCAATGGAACCACCATGATTGCCGAAGCCCGATTGAAGCTGAATATCCCGCTCGTGCAGAGTGATCACGCCGATTCGGATACCGTGAGCGGGTTGTTGATCGAGCTCAATCATGGTTTCCTAGCTCCTGGCGATGAGATCGTTCTCGACGGCGCGGTCGCGGAGGTGATGGAAGTCAAGCATGATCGAGCTATCAAGGTTCGCTTTCGCATTGCCGAGAAATTGAGCCATGAATCGCGGTCGGAATCGGAATCCGAGTCGCGATCCGATGCCTCGATCGAGTAGTGTGTTGCCCTCTCTTCTCGTTTGATCCCAGGAAAGCAAAATGCAAGTAGGAATATTATCGTGCAGTGCGAAATGCTACAGCACGCGGCGATTGATGGAGGCGGCGAAGCATCGCGGCCACAAAGCTAAAGTACTCAATACGCTGAAGTTTGCGATCGATCTCGAAAAAGGTTCGCCCGACCTGTTCTATCGTGGCGGTCATTTCGAGGACTACGACGCGGTGCTGCCGCGCATCGGTGCGAGCATCACCTACTTCGGGACGGCGGTCGTCCGACAACTCGAGCAAATGGACGTGTTCGTTGCGAACTCATCATCGGGGATCTCGAACAGTCGCGATAAGCTACGGAGTTTACAAATCCTCAGCCGGCATCACATCGGCATGCCCGCGACCACGTTCGTTCGCGACAAGAATGATGTGATTCCCGCGATCGAGCGAGTCGGTGGCTCACCCGTCATTATCAAATTGCTCGAAGGCACGCAGGGCGTCGGGGTGATCCTTGCCGATAGCGTCAAGATCGCTGAAGCTATCATCGAAACGTTGCAAACCGCGAAACAGAACGTGCTCGTGCAGCGTTTCGTTTCCGAAAGCAAAGGCAAAGACATCCGCGCGTTCGTCGTCGGCGATCGGGTCATTGGCGCGATGCGGCGGACGGCCACGGGGACGGAGTTCCGCAGCAATGTTCACCGTGGCGGACGGACGGAACTCGTGACGCTCGATGAAGCGTATGAAACGACCGCCGTTCGCGCGGCACAAATCATGGGATTGAGGGTCGCCGGCGTCGACATGCTCGAAGGTATCGACGGGCCCCAAGTCATGGAAGTCAACAGCTCACCGGGGCTCGAAGGGATCGAAGCCGCCACGCAACTCGACATCGCTGGCGCGATCATCGACTACGTCGCCGCCCACGTCGATTTTCCTGAGATGGATGTTCGCCAACGGTTGACGGTGAGCCGTGGCTACGGGGTCAGCGAAATTGTCATCCCGGAAGGCTCGGCCCTCGTCGGACAATCGATCGCTGAGACCCAGTTCCGCGAAACCGACATCAACGTTTTAACGCTCTACCGTGGGACGACCGTGATCCCCAATCCGAAGCCAACGCGAGTGCTCGAGCCCGGTGATCGTTTGCTGTGTTTCGGCAAGCTCGAGTCGATGCGTGGATTGATCCCCAAGAAAACGCGTCAACAACGGCGTCCCAAAATCGCGATCTTGGATACCGATGTCCCGTCCGCGGAAGCGATCTCGCGACCCTTGGCTGATTTCGAATTATGAAACGAAAGAAAAGAATTCACGGCGGGTGGATTGGTGACGATGTCGCACCCGGTGAATCACGCGACTTGGAATTAGTGGTTTCCGAAAGCTACTCCGGTCGCGATGTGATCATTCCCGTTCACGTGCGTCGCGCCGAGAAAACGGGGCCCAAGGTCTTTGTGACTGGCGCCCTGCACGGCGATGAATTGAATGGTACCGGCGCCGCACGATCGTTGCTCGTTGATGAGAACTTGCGGTTGCAATGCGGAACCCTCGTGATCGTGCCCGTTTTAAATGTACTCGGGTTCGAACGCCACGAAC
>JBBSJZ010000519.1:0-4553 GCA_038256795.1 Pirellulales bacterium
CGATATGAACAGCAATCGCACACTCCGACGGTCACAAATACCTGCACCACTAATTGGTGAGATAAAAAATGTGACATTAAGGTGTGACACCCGTGGGGGAGCACGTTGTTTTTGGCGAGTGGTCCACACTTCGATGTGTTTGTCGCTGCAAGTGCCGATGCACGGTGCTGCGAGAATCAGTATGCTTCCCCCCGGTGGAATAGTTGATGGCAGCATGAACTGGTTAGCCGTTAGATCGCGTTTTCTTGGCTCGGCTCCAATTCTCGTAAGCGATTCGCATGTTTGAACAAGCCTTCAAAAATATCGACGACGTTCTCCGGAAAGAGGCTGGTTGCTCGTCGGAACTCGATTACACCGAGCAGACCTCTTGGCTGCTGTTTCTGAAATACCTTGACGGTTTGGAACAGGACAAAGCCGATGAGGCGGCGCTGGAGGGAAAGAAATACGCGTACATTCTTCAAAAGCAATTTCGCTGGGACGAATGGGCCGCGCCAAAGAACAAGGCGGGCGAGATCGATCACAACCGGGCGATGACCGGCGATGATTTGGTTAAATTCGTCAATTTGAAGCTGATATCCTACCTACACGGCTTCAAGCAACGGGCAACGGGCCCGGACACGATCGAGTACAAGATCGGCGAAATCTTCGGTGAGATCAGGAACAAGATTTCCAGCGGCTACAACCTGCGCGAGATCATCGACCACATCGACGAACTGCGGTTCCGTTCGCAGGCTGAAAAGCATGAGCTGTCGTACCTGTACGAAGCCAAGATCAAGAACATGGGCAATGCTGGCCGCAATGGTGGTGAGTATTACACGCCACGCCCGTTGATCCGTGCGATGGTGCAGGTGGTCAACCCGCAGATCGGCGAGCGGATTGGCGACGAGGCCTGCGGTTCGGCTGGCTTCTTGTGTGAATCATTCGTTTACATGACCGATGAGAAGCGGCGGAAGCGGAAGCTCACCACCAAAGATCTCAGGACGCTTCAGGAACGGACGTTCTACGGCAAGGAAAAAAAGTCGCTGGCCTACGTCATCGCGATCATGAACATGATCCTGCACGGCATCGAAGCGCCGAACATCCTCCACACCAACACGCTGTCCGAGAACTTGGCCGACATCCAGGAAAAGGATCGCTTTGACGTGGTGTTGGCCAATCCGCCCTTCGGCGGCAAAGAACGCAAGGAAGTGCAGCAGAACTTTCCGATCCGCACCGGCGAGACCGCGTTCCTGTTCCTGCAACACTTCATAAAGATGCTGAAGGCCGGCGGGCGAGGCGGCGTGGTCATCAAGAACACGTTCCTGTCGAACACCGACAACGCTTCGATTAGCCTGCGGAAGCTGCTGCTGGAAAGCTGCAACCTGCACACCGTGCTCGACTGCCCCAGCGGCACGTTCCAGGGAGCGGGCGTCAAAACTGTGGTGCTGTTCTTCGAGAAAGGTTCACCGACCCGCAAGGTCTGGTACTACCAACTCGACCCCGGTCGGAGCATGGGCAAGACCAACCCGCTCAACGACGACGACTTGAGCGAGTTCGTCAAGCTGCAAAAGAAGTTCGCCGACTCGAACAAGTCGTGGACCGTGGACGCAAAAACGATCGACCCGACGACGTTCGATCTGTCGGTGAAGAACCCCAACGGCGGCGAGGAAGTCGTGCATCGCAGCCCGCAAGACATCATGGACGAAATCGCGGCGCTGGATGGCGAGAGTACGGAAGTACTGGCGACGATTCGAGGGCTGTTATGAAGAACGGCTGGCAATCAACCACGCTTGGCGCAATCTGTGCGTTCGAGAACGGTGACCGCGGCGCAAACTATCCAGGGCGAGCCGTGCAGACTGCTACGGGCATCCCATTCATCAACGCGGGACATCTGACGAACGACGGCCTCGACCTCGACAACATGAACTACATTCCAAGGGAACGGTTCGAGTTACTGGGGAATGGAAAAATTTGCAAGAGTGACATCCTGTTCTGCCTTCGTGGTTCGCTCGGCAAGTTCGCGAGCGTGGGCAGTCTGTCTGAGGGAGCGATTGCATCGTCTCTCGTCATTATCCGTCCAAAGGAGCCTGTCGAGAACCGTTTCCTGTTGATGTATCTTCAGAGCGAACTGTGCGCGGCGATGATTGACCGACACAAGAATGGCGCAGCGCAGCCCAATCTTTCGGCGCGAAGCCTCACTAACTTTGAGATCCCGTTGCCACCCCTGCCCGAACAGCGGCGGATCGTGGGCATCCTGGACGAAGCGTTTGCCGGCATCGCCACCGCCAAAGTCAACGCCGAAAAGAACCTCCAAAACGCCCGTGCTCTGTTTGAAAGCCATCTCAACGCCGTCTTCACCCAACGTGGCGACGGCTGGGTAGAAAAGACGTTGGAAGAGATTGCCACAATCTTCGGTCGCGGTAAATCGAGGCATCGGCCACGAAACGAGCCAACGCTTTACGGTGGGAAATACCCATTTGTTCAGACGGGCGATATTCGAAACGCAGACCATGTCATCACGGAGTATTCCCAAACTTACAGCGAGGCAGGCCTCGCTCAAAGTAAACTGTGGCCGAAGGGAACGATTTGCATCACGATTGCGGCGAACATCGCTGAAACAGCGATTCTCGGATTTGATGGTTGCTTTCCGGACAGCGTCATCGGCGTGGTTCCAAATCCAAAGGAAGCCGACATTGATTTCGTCGAATTCCTGTTGCAATCGTTTAAGGCTCGCCTCCAAGAGTTGGGAAAAGGGAGCGCCCAAGCTAACATCAATATGGGAACTTTCGAGAGCGAACGGTTCCCATTTCCTCCGGTTGCCGAACAAAAACACGTCGTCGCAAAGCTTGATTCTCTGAGCGGTGAAACCCAACGCCTCGAATCCATCTACCGACGCAAACTCGCCGCGCTCGACGAGTTGAAAAAGTCGCTGCTGCACCAAGCCTTCAGCGGACGACTTTGATCATGGAAAACAAGGGTTCACTGTCGCGTCTACACGATCGCCGACAAGTAACTGAAGTAGATTGGAACACGCACAGAAGCGATTGCTCAAGCTTTTCGTGCTCCCAGCATCGGTTCGGAGAATATAGATCATGACCACACTGCAACACGAAATCCTTCTCGAAAGCGAACAGCATTTTGATGGTCGAGTGCCCGCACACCCTTTGGGGCTCCTGATGGCCGATCTACCGATCGCGATCCGGGGTGCTGTCTCGATGGCGCTGCGCAATCGCAGCAAGACGTCAGGCAAAAAACCAAGCTGGCTACGTCGTGCGAGTGATCTTCGTTTCATTGGACACGGTGGAAATGGAACGACTCAGTTGCGTTTTGATCTACCATCGCTAGATGAGGCGGCTGGCGAAATTTACCAGCAAGAGTTGTTGTTCGAATCGGGGCGGCCAGATGGTCGGCTGACAGGCCTCGACCTATTGATGAACGTTGTCACCGACATCGATGCCGGGCAGGCCGACAGTGACACGTTCGATCCGTCACTGCTGCGCCAGGTCTCAAAATTCAGACGCTTTTTCAAGTCGAGTCCCTTTACGGGATTTCGGATCACTGGCAGCGGTCGTGAGAAACTAGCCGAAGTGCATGTTACTCCTGCCACGATCGATAACTCGCTTCGTTTGTACGGGCGAACACCGAAGCCTCAGCGCACTCGCATCGTCGGTCAACTCGACGGCATCGAAGCTAGCACGCAGCGTTTTTCGATGTTGCTCGATTCGGGCGAACGGGTAGCAGGAGTTTACCCCGAAGAGCTTTCCGATGATCTTCAAGTACTTTGGCGAAAACGCGTGTTGGTTCTCGGCACGAGCGTCTTCCGCGCCTCAGGAAACCTGTTACGCGTCGAAGCTGAGTCAATCGAAAGTGGCGAGAATGCTGCGTCAATTTTCTCGACTCCGCCAATCGCGAATAGCAGTCGTCTTGATTCCAATCGACTGCGAAAACTGCAGGGGCCGCGAAGCGGGATGGCGGCGATCATGGGGCGTTGGCCCGGCGATGAAACGGACGAAGAAATCGAAGAGGCTTTGGAGCGTATTTCGTGACGCTCCGGCCTAGCGATCTGATCTCGCTCGATACGAACGTTTTGGTTCACTGGGTTCGGCAAGACGACACCGGCATCCAACTGCGAGACACGTACAAGCTACATGAACGCAGTGATCGACCGATCTATTCGACAATTGTTGAAGGTGAGGTTCGCTCACTTGCCAAAGTTTGGGGCTGGGGTAGCAAGAAGCTTGATTTGCTTGATGAATTGCTCAGAGAACTCGTTCGCGTCGACGCCGGATTACCGGACATCGTTAAAGCGTATGCCGAAATTTACAAAGCAGACCAGGTAGGTGGTCACAATACGGGGCAGAACGATATGTGGATAGCTGCAACGACGAAGGCCGCTGGTGCAGTATTACTTACCTGCGATGGCGATTGTTCTTGGATGGATCCCTGGTTAGTGGTCGTTGAATACGTGCCGACGATGAAGTCATCATCATGAACGAAGCCGAAACTCGTGCCGAGCACATCGACCCGGCTTTGCAAGCCGCCGGCTGGGGCGTTGTCGAGGGAAGCCGCATCCG
>JBBSJZ010000520.1:0-4536 GCA_038256795.1 Pirellulales bacterium
GACGGATTTTACAGGCAGAAAGGTTCACGTTGGAATGCCAAGATCAATCGAATCGGCAAACGAGTTGGAAATTGAACCGCGACTACGTCGCGGCCCTTGACGCTGCGCGAATAACATTAAAAACACCCGGCAGTGCCATTCGGAGCAGCGACGGTTATCTGTTGCCAACGACGGTCATGAGATGACGTAGTTCGTCGTCAATTTCATCTGGACTTTCGACCGTGGCTGCGACTTCTTCTCGAACGAGTTCGGCGTAGCGTTGACGCATGCGGTGCAGTGACATTGCGATTGCTGCGGAACTAAGGTTGAGCTCGATTCCAATTTTTTCTCGGGGCAAAGCGTCCGAACGGTTCATCAGATGTGGGTGTAGCAGACGGAAGATCTCGTCCCTACCGGCGTGGTGGTAGTCCTCACCGAGTCGCACCTCGACGCGGCTGAGAAGGGAATTCACCCAACTTCGTTCATACAGTTGCTCGGCAGTTTCATCGGTGAAGGGCTCATGAGCATAGCGATTTTCGGAATCTTGGAATTGAAGTGAATGAACGATCACGCCTCCTCCGCGTTTCAACGCCTTCGCATCTCGCTTGCGGTTAGCCGAGAAGTTCTTAAACGAAGACAGCAGAAACGAGCGGAAGCGGCCTCTGGTCGCTGTAGCGACCAGTAATTTTCGTTCCTGGAGCAGGGCGGCAAAGAAGCCCTGGGTCAAGTCACTGGCGTCATGTTCGTTGCATCCGCTGCGCCGCGAGTACGCGTAAAGCGGATACCAATACGATTCGATCAATTCACCGAGGGCGTCTCGCCCCTCGATGGAGCCCGATTGGCCAGCCAGCAGCACTAGACTCCAGCGGGTGGTCTGGAACCGGCGATTTTCCCGTCCCGTTTGCTCGTTATGCATCGTAATAAGCTGGAAAAAATCGCCAAGTCTAGTTTTAGAAACGAAGTTGCGGTCTCAAGTCAAAATATGCAGCTTGGTCAAATAGCAGCTTTGACCAACCAAAATCAGATTGTAGTTCGTGATTTCGCGTTGCCGTTGGGGTAGAACCGGTTAAATCTGATTAGCGAAATAAAGTTCCGCATGTCCCTGGCGAACGTTCTGATTGCGCTAGCCACCAGACACTAATTCATTCTTACATCCATCGCGTGAACGACTCCACCCCCATGACTTCCGAACCGGTCCATTCTTGCCCGCAATGCAACCGTCCAACGATCCTCGGCCAGGGATGTCGATACTGTGCGCTGCAACTCGGCTTGACGCCAAGTCCAGAAAGTCCACCCGCTCCTTTGTCTTCGTCTTGTTGCAAGCGTCTGGACCACGAATTCAGAGACGGTGGGGTTCTGACGGAGTTTGGTGATTACCAGCTACTCTCGATCATCGCTCGCGGCGGCATGGGGGTCGTTTATCGGGCACTTCAGAAGAGCCTCAACCGGTTGGTTGCCGTCAAGTTGGTTCTGGCGGGGCAATTGGCGACACCCGATTCGATTCAGCGATTTCGCTTGGAAGCGGAGGCTGCTGCAAGACTGCAGCATCCCGGCATCGTCCCGATTTATGAAATCGGCGAGATCGAGACGCAGCACTTTTTTAGCATGGAGCTAATCGACGGAGCGAGTTTAGCGGAGTGCTTGTACGATTTCGCGATTGATCAAACAGCCGACAAGACGTTGCAACATCATCAAGCACTTTGCATTGCCGAATTGATTGCCCGCGTTGCAAGAGCACTGGAATTTGCCCATCAGCGTGGTGTACTTCACCGAGACCTGAAGCCCTCGAATATTCTCATTGACGCAGAGGGACTTCCGCACTTAACCGACTTCGGACTGGCCAAGCTCACCGGACGCGAGGCAAGCGGTTTGACATTGTCACACGCGGTGTTGGGTACGCCCGGGTATTTAGCTCCAGAGCAAGCTGCGGGCGAGAGCAACGTCACAATCGCAGCCGATGTCTACGGACTCGGCGCGACTCTCTATGAGTTGCTTGTTCGCAGGCCGCCGTTTGTCGGTAGCAGTGCATTGGACACCATGATGAAAGCCATCAATCATGATCCGGTTCCGCCTCGTCAGATCGTTCGGTCGATCCATCGCGACATTGAAACGATCGTGCTAAAATGTTTGCAGAAGCGTCCCGAGCGTCGTTACTCGTCGGCTGCCGCAGTCGCTGACGAACTTGAACGGTTCAGTCGCCACGAGCCCATCCTCGCGCGTCCGATCAGTTCGGGTGAACGCCTTTGGCGATGGTGCCAACGACATCCGGCCATAGCCTCCTTGGCCTGTTCGCTCGTCATTGCTATTTCCCTAGGAACAGCCGCGACGATTTCTCAGTGGTATCGCGCGACTCAAGCCAATGTCAACCTGCTGGCCAGTTTGGAGGATTTGCGTTGGGAACTGATCAATGAGATGTTGCAAACCGGTCAAGCATCGAGTGCGATCGCTCAAGTAGCGTCGAAGATACGCGATGATCGCAGCGATTGGAAAGCGGCGATGTTCAGCATCTCAGTCCTTGAACAGCATCGCTTTCCGGTTCCGTTAATCAACACTGTTCGGCATCCAAACGGTGCAGAAATCAATGTCGCTCGACTCAGTCCCCAAGGCAAATGGATTGCCACGGCATCCTATGACGCAACCGTATGCTTGTGGGACACAAGTACAACAGCCTTGTTGTTTCCGCCGATGCGGCATCAAGCGTCGGTCAACTCGATTGACTTCAGTCCCAGCGGGAAGGTACTGGCCAGCGGGTCGGACGATAAAACGGTGCGCTTTTGGGATACGCTAACAGGCAAGTTGATCGGAGTTCCCGTTGTTCACGAAGAGCCCGTTTTGCAGTTGAGCTACAGTCCCGACGGCCATCAATTGCTAACTCGGACCTTACACACAGTTTCCGTATTGGATGCCGCCACCGGTGCGCGTTTGCTGGGCCCCTTTCAACATCGCGGTCGGCTCATTACAGCTAAATATCATTTAAATGGTGCCGCATTCTCCATCGGTGAGCAAGCTGACGAAGACTCAAACGTCACCATCCGCGATAGTGCCACCGGTGAGCCGAGTATCATTGTGCGGACAGGCAATTTTGTTCATGCGGATGTCACCGAGGACGCTTCTCGTGTCGTCACTTGCATCGGCGAGAATGGCTACGTTTGGGAAACCGAGAGTGGTCAGCAGACGCGGGCGTTCACTAGCGGTGATGTGAGGCTGTTGGAGGTCAGTTTTAACCCTTCAGGGAGTCGCATTGCAGCCATTGGACTGAACCATTGGGCACGCGTTTGGGATACGGAGTCCGGCGTTCCACTTACGCCAGAACTTCCGCATTACTATGTTCTCGGCGGAATTCGCTTCATCGATGACGACCGACTCCTCACATGGGCCCGTGATTCCTTAGCTCAAATGTGGGACGTGACCTCCGGCGAGCGACTATCGCAACCGATGCATCATCCCTATCGCGTCAGCTACGCTGAAAGCGGTTTGATCAGTGACCGCGAAGTCGTAATCACCGCGCTGGCGCACGGCAAGTCGCGTGCGAACGGTGTCGGTACCGGTGCAGTCCATGTATGGCAACATCACGAGGTTCGAGAACCGAAAAACAGAGCCCGAGTCGACCAGACCTTCGGTCATGATGGAAGCCGCTTGAGCGACGATGGAAAGTTAATCGCGCTCGGATCAACGACTGAGGAAGTTTGGGTAATGGAGGCCGAATCGGGTGAAACGGTTTGTGGTCCGTTGCCGGTCAAAGGCGGACCATGGGGGCTCATTTTTACTTCCGATTCAAAACAATTAATAACGCTGACCGCTCAAGGCCAGGTCGCGATTTGGGACGTTGCAAGTGGCACGTTAACTCATGAACCCAAAAACTACGGAACCACGTTTCAACCCGTATCGAAGACCCGCGACGGTCGATTTTTTGCCGCTGGGTCCACGGACGGTTTCGTGAGGCTGTGGGAAACGAAGACAGGCGATCTTGTCTGGAAAAATCAGCACGGATCGGAAATCAACGCGATCGATTTTTCACCCGATGGACGATTCGTCGCCAGTGCCGGTGAAGATCATGTGGTGCGAATTTGGCAAATCACTTCAGGAAACCTTCATGACGAGTTAAAAGGTCACTCCAACGAAGTCATGTCGGTTCACTATTCGCCTGATGGTGCGCGACTCATTACCGCTTCCCAGGATTTTACTGCCCGCGTCTGGGATGCTGACAGCGGAAAGTGTCGCTTCATACTGCCTCATCAAGGGGAAACGCTGGACGCCGTGTACAGCCCCGGCGGCAATTTGGTCGCGACTGCATCCCGAGATCGTACAGCCATCGTTTGGGATGCAAACACGGGCAAGCCGACCCAAAAGAAACTGCTGCATCAACAGGGCGTGCGCAACGTTCGATTCAGCCCGGACGGCATGCGGCTGTTAACGGTCGATTTTCGCGGACTGCGAATTTGGGATGTCGAAACGGGGCACCCGTTGAGCGTTCATCTTCCGCAAACAATTGCTGGTGGAACGGGTTTCCAAATCGAATCGATGGCAGCTCAATTTACACCTGATGGTCAGCAAGTC
>JBBSJZ010000521.1:0-4533 GCA_038256795.1 Pirellulales bacterium
CAAGTCGGGGGCTTCGATCGGAACTGGCGGAAGTCCGGCATCACGGTAACCGGAAACCAGCTTGCCTCGGTCGGTTGGACTGCCCACGGGACCACCCAATCCCGCGTGTGTTCGTGGGTACTCGTCGTCCATTATCATGCCGTCCATCGGCATGTCGTCCGCCATCTTCATCTGGTCCGACGAGTCTTTGGCGTCTCCAGGCATCGGCATTTTCATGCCGTCATGTTTGCCGTGCCCGGCCTGTTTGTCTTGAGCCGTCGCGGCCCCGGCTGCCAACATGCCTCCGGTCGCGACGACGCCTTGAAAGAGAAACTTGCGACGTTGTTCCAGATTACTCATGGTGAAAGACGCTCTTGAAGTTCGGTGTTCGAATGTGTCGGTGATGACTAGCGAGGTTGATTATTCGCGTCGATGTGTCCGGCATTAACGGCGCCATCTGGTATGTTTAGACCGCCCATTAACAGGTTTCCTCGAATTGAAATGTCTGCCATATTATACGTCAATCGGTTGTCGACCTGTTCAGATTCCAGGCCTAGAAGCAGTCTTTTTGCATCCAGGACGCTGATCCACGGAGCGCGACGATCCTGATAGCTTTTCTCCAACATCTCAACGGCTTCGCGAGATTTGGGCAACATAGTTTCATCGAACTCCTGGACTCGCTGCCAAGCGGTAAGGTATCCATTATACTGCGTCGCCAACAAGTTTCGCAGTTCAAGTTCCAATCGTTCAAGTTCGGCACAATCGTTCGCTAAGTCGGCGCGGGCTTGGCGAATCGTCCCCTGATTGCGATTAAACACGGGCAGAAACATTCCTGCGCTCACTCCGGCGACCGCTTGACCCGCCTCGGGATTGTACCCGGTGGTCAGTCCCAGCAACAAGTTTGGCGTTGGCTCAGCAATCTCTCGCTGGATCACGATCTGGTCATGGCGAACTCTCTGTCGCGCCGCAATGATTTGAGGGCTGCTTGCGAGCAACTGCGATAGGGCACTGTCCCATTCCATGGGTGCCGGCATTTGTTCGGATTCGTCAATCAGCACAGCCGATTGGAGCGCCGGAACGCCAATGAACGACGCCAGCTCACGCGATGCCCGGTCCTGTTCGTTGAGGGCTTGCTTCAAATTAACTGTTTCACGTCGAAATTCGACTTCCGCTCTTAGTACGTCCGCTGCCCCTACTTGACCAAGGTTCAGCATTTCTTTGAACGTCAGCACATTGTCTTGTGCCGTATCGAT
Source organism: Pirellulales bacterium (assembly GCA_038256795.1). GTDB lineage: Bacteria > Planctomycetota > Planctomycetia > Pirellulales > Pirellulaceae > JBBSJZ01. Next base: position 1,233 of record JBBSJZ010000521.1, read on the forward strand.
CGTTCGCTGATGAATCCCGATCAAACGCTGTGCAGCAGCCGTCTGGTAATATCGAATGGCAACGTCATTGAGTACCCGTTGTCGTTGCGCCACATAATTGGTCTCAGCGATTCTAGCTCGCTGCGTGTACTTCTCACGGCTCAGCCCCAGTTTATTGCCTCGCACGATTTCCTGCTGGATACTTGCTCCATGCAGTTCGCCGGCAGTTCCATTGACTCCGATTTGTTCCGCGACGTAACCGACGTACGGGTTCGGCCCCAAACCGGCTTGCAGTGCGGCACCTCGTTCAGCTTCAACTTGGGCTTGCGATTGGCGAAGCGTCGGGTTGTTGCTCAGAGCCATCGATTGAAGCTCCTCAAGCGACAGCCCGCTGGTCTGGAATTCAGTCGCTACAGAAACTTCGGGCATTCGCATTTGCAGGCTGTCGAGCTGACGGCTCGGTTCCTGAGCGATGCTGAATGCTGACAACTGCAGAACCAGCAATAGAGTAAAAGCGAGTCTAAGCATCCTACGAATCTCCGATGAAGTACCGTCCTTGACCTTCGTCAGTTTGCATCGGGAAGTTTGCCAACACGTAATGAACGCAAATAGCACTTCATACTGGAACCGGGATAGGGAATCCGGCGGTGGCGTTACAATCGTCATTCGTTGACGCTTTTGAACCGCTTGTTCACGCCAAAATGCTGTTGGCCAGATCGCAATACCCCGGCATGGTATTTGCTGCCTCGTTTCAGATTGGGATCAAGCACAGCGGATTATCAAAGGAAAATCGGGAATTGAGCGACGCAGAGTCATCCGGCCAATACGAAAAGAACAGCCTTTCGCTGACCGGTTCGGTCGCCATGGGCACCGGCGTGATGATCGGTGCAGGTATCTTCGCCCTGACCGGGCAAGTCGCCGAGCAAGCGGGCGGATTGTTTCCGCTGGCCTTCCTCGCTGCCGCCATCGTTGCCGGGTTCAGCTCGTACTCGTATGTGAAGATGGCCGAGCAGTATCCATCGGCGGGCGGCATCGGCACTTTCTTGATGAAAGCCTATGGTAAGGGCACCGTCACCGCAGGCATGGCACTGCTGATGTACTTCTCGATGGTCATCAACCAGAGCTTGGTGGCGCGGACGTTTGGAACTTACACGTTGCAATTGATGAATGTCGAAAACACGACGCTCTGGGTGCCAGCACTTGGTGTCGGGCTACTGATCGTCGTGCTCATCATCAATATCATGTCTACCAGTTTCATCGGAAAGTTTTCGATGATTACCTCTGCAATTAAGATTATCGGCATTCTGATCTTTGCAGGTGCTGGGCTGTACGTGTCGGGGCTTTCATTTGAAAGTGTCGGCGTTACCGAGCGAACGTCTGCCGGTAGCTTCTTGTCAGCGATCGCGCTAGCGTTGTTGGCCTACAAAGGGTTTACAACGATCACCAACAGCGGTTCGGAGATCAAGGAACCGAAAAAGAACATTGGGCGTTCGATCATTTGGTCACTGTCCATCTGTCTTTTGATCTACATGTTGGTCACGTTGGCGGTGGCCGGGAACCTGAGTGTCTCGCAGATTATCGAGCATCGCGACTACGCTCTGTCGCAAGCGGCCGAACCAGCGTTCGGGCAATGGGGGCGTTACTTCACCGTTGGTCTTGCCATCATTGCCACGATCTCCGGTTTGATAGCCAGTACGTTCGCCGTTTCACGCATGTTGGCGATGTTGAGTGAAATGAAGCTCGTGCCGCACAAGCACTTCGGGATGCCGGGCAACATTCAAAAGCACACACTGGTCTACACCATCGTCTTCGCCATCACGTTGACCATCTTCTTTGACCTTGGTCGCATTGCATCGCTCGGTGCGATCTTTTACCTCGTGATGGACATCGCCATCCACTGGGGTGTACTGCGCCATCTGAGAAAGGAAGTCAACGCAAACGCAGCGATCTTGATCACGGCAATGGTTCTCGATGCGATCATTCTTGGGGCATTCGTTTGGATGAAGGCGACCAGCGACATGCTTGTGATTTGGGTGTCGTTGATCGGGTTCGCGGTAATTTTCGGCGGTGAAAAATTATTCCTCGCCCATCGTGAACCTTCCGAACACGAGCACGACAAACACGCAAATTAAACGCTTCACGAAACGAAATTGACCAATGACAACCCGACCACGCGCCGCTCCTTGGATGTCGATCCTATGGATTCTCTGCCTCACCATTCCGTTGCTCGTCCTGATGACCGCCAGTGGCGGCGGGATGCATGGATTTCTTTGGATGTGGATCATTCTGTTGCTGTGCTTTTACATGATCGGCAGCATGGCGATCGCGGGTCGCGCCGCAGGTCGCGATGACAACGAAGTAACCGCCGACGACGGCGTGCAAATGATCCCTGACGTTGAGCAGCCACCGGCAATCCAGTCCGTGATGGATATCCGCGTAGCGACAAGACAACATGGCACTTCGCTGTTTCGCGGACGACTGACGACGCCAGCCGATCAGGCGCTCAGGCAGCTCGAAAGTGAACTCGGGGAAAACGTGGTGCCACTGATTCAACAGGATGAGGAACTCGGCACCGCGATTGTGCTGATGAATAAGCCGACCGAGCAGGCCGCACTTGAACGAAAGACACGACCATGGCTGCATTGGTTGCTTTTCGGGGTCACCTTTTTGACGACCACTTGGGCTGGAGCTTTGCACCAGGGCGTGAATTTGCTGGAGCAGCCTAGTGCGTTTGCGATCGGCTTGCCCTATTCCATCGGCTTGTTGCTGATCCTTGGCGTTCATGAGCTTGGCCATTATTTTACCGCTCGGCACCATGGTCTCAGCGTGACGCCACCGTTCTTCATTCCCGTGCCTTTTGCGTTGGGAACGTTCGGTGCGTTCATTCAGATGAAGTCACCGACACGAAACCGTCGCGCCCTGTTCGACGTCGCCGTTGCCGGCCCATTGGCAGGGCTTGTTATCGCCATCCCCGCACTTCTGATCGGCTTGCAAAGCTCCGAAGTATTACCACCTGACGCCGACCCCGGCGGTGGTCTGATGGGCCATGGTACATCGGCCGGATCTTCGATCCTGTTCGCTCTGCTATCGAAACTGGTCCTCGGCGACCAATTGCAGGAAGGCTACTTGTTGCAACTCAGTCCGCTCGCTTTCGCCGGTTGGCTTGGTTTGCTAGTGACGGCGTTGAACCTGATGCCAATCGGTCAACTCGATGGCGGACACATGGCCCGAGCGATGTTCGGACGGCGGGTCGGCGAAACGATCAGTAGTGTTGCCATGTGGTCACTGTTTCTACTGGCCATCTTCGTTTGGCCAGGACTGC
>JBBSJZ010000522.1:0-4527 GCA_038256795.1 Pirellulales bacterium
CGATTTCGCTGGATTGACGCGGCAAATGAAGGATGCCGGGATCACGGTCACCTCCGTCGCGATCGGATCGGACTCGGATAAAAAGTTGCTCCGTGAGATCGCGCAAGCGGGCGGCGGCAAAGCTTACGAAGTGATTTCGCCGAGGGCGATTCCCAAAATCGTGATGCGTGAGTCACGGCGTATTTCGCGGCCGCTGATTTACGAAGACGCGAACGGTTTTGCGCCACGCGTCGAGATCCCCCACGTGATCCTCAACGGCATCGGCGATCCACCACCGATCACGGGCTATGTGATGACGACACCGAAAGAAAGCGTGCTCGTGCAAACGTTGCTCACCGCGCCGGTACCGACCAAGAACGAGAACCCCGTGTTATCCGTGTGGCAATACGGACTCGGGCGATCCGCAGTGCTAACGACGGACGGCGGCCAACGCTGGTCGAGTGAGTGGACCAAGTGGCCTGGACAGGCCAAGTTGACCTCACAATTGGTGCGCTGGCTGATGCGACCCTCGGGCGAAACCGGCAACTTCACGATGGCGACGGTGATCCGAGACGGCGAAGTCCAGGTGGTCGTCAATGCCCTCGATCAAGAGCAAGACTTCTTGAACTTTCTCTCCATGAACGCTTCCGTACTCGATCCGCAAATGAAACCGATCGATCTGGAGATGCGTCAAACCGCGCCCGGTCGCTATGTCGGATCGTTCCCCGTCGATGATGCGGGAAGCTACTTCGTCCACGTCTCACCCGGCGGTGGCGCCGCGCCATTAACGTCGGGTGTGACAGTGCCGTTTAGTGAAGAGTATCGATCGCGGGAGATGAACTTACCGCTACTCGAACAAATTGCCGGGACCGTGCCGGTGGGCGGTGAACCGGGCGAGTTAACGCGGGCGATCGGACAAGAGCCACCCGACACGGCACCCGCGAGTAATCCGTTTCGCGGCGGCTTGGAGAGCGTTCGCTCAATCCAAGACGTGTGGCCCTGGCTCGTGCTGCTAGGCAGTTGCTTGTTCGTCGGCGATGTCATGGTCCGCCGAGTCGATTTCAATTTTCGCTGGGCCAGTCAACTGATGAAGCGACTGCGTCGTCAAACCGCTGTGGAATCCGCCGCCGTTTCACGTTTGGATACACTCCGCCAATCGAAAGAACGCGCCGTGAAGGATCGCCAACGCTACCAACCCCAATCACTCGGCACGGACACGCCACTCGATCCCGCCAAGCAGGCCGAGAAGGATATCTCGAATTTGTTCAATGAGCCACGTCGCCCGGCGGAGTCGAAACCTCAATCGCCAGCATCGGTGGAAACCATGTCGTACACCGAGCGGTTGCTCGAAGCGAAACGCAAATCGAAGAACTCAAAAACCTCGCTGTAACCCTGGGTGAATATCCGCATCCAACCCCGCGAAATCGCCCCGCTTGATCTTCTCCAGCGCGAGCGCCCCCATCACCGCGTTATCGGTACAGAGACTCGGTGGTGCGAGTACGAGCTCGAAACCTTTCCGCTGCGCCGCCTTAATCAGTGCATGCCGCAGGGAATCGTTCATCGCCACGCCGCCACCGACAATTAACCGTGGACAGCGATGACTCGTTATCGCCCGAGTCGCTTTCGCGACAAGCACTTCGACCACCGCGGCCTCAAAGGATGCGCACACGTTGGCTTTCGTGATGTCGTCGATGACGAGGCTGGCGAAGTCTTGATGGCCGGGGCCGACGAGTGCATAACGGACGGCCGTTTTCAGACCACTGAAGCTGAAGTTGAAGCTCGGGTCGCTGATCATCGAGCGAGGGAACTTGTACGCGGCGGCATCACCACGGGTTGCCCATCGTGCCACGGCCGGGCCGCCGGGGAATCCGAGACCGAGCATCGCCCCGACCTTGTCGAAAGCTTCGCCCGCCGCGTCATCGATCGTGCCGCCGAGGTAGGTCAAGTCGAGCGGACTGGTGCAGTGATACAAACTCGTGTGCCCACCACTGACGACGAGCCCGATCGCTGGGTAAACGGCCGCTGCACGGGCGGGCCCGACGGCGGATAGCTGGCACGCGTACAAGTGCGCGTGCAAGTGATTGATCGTGACGAGGGGTTTGTTCCAGGCGAGTGACAGTGTTTTGGCGGCGACGAGACCGACCAATAGCGACCCCGCCAAACCGGGGCGGTCGGCAACGGCGATCGCGGACAAATCCTCGCCCGCCATGCCGGATTGTGCGAGTGCCGTATCGATGACGGGCAAAATCCGCTCCAGGTGTGCCCGTGCGGCGACTTCGGGGACCACGCCCCGAAATTGTTCATGCAATTTTTCCTGGGTCGCGATGCACTCGCCGAGTACCTCGCCGCAACCCGAAATCACGGCCGCGGCGGTCTCGTCACAAGTCGATTCGATGGTAAGCAGAGTCATTTCATTATGTTAACGACAAGTGCCCCTTTTCGTCTTGGTCCCGTTTTCGGCATCTGCTAATCTCCGCGAACAAGTGCCGAGAGCTAGGAAGGCGACTCGGGAAATTGACTGATCGATTCGGTGGAAAGGAGTCCGGCGTGGAAACGACCAAACAAGCGTCCGTGTGCGTTCATATTCGTTGGATGATTCGGCGAGACATGCCAGCGGTGTTGGACATTGAGTCGAGATGCTTTGAGTTTGCGTGGAGCGAGGATGATTTCATTCGCTGTCTCCGTCAACGAAATTGCATCGGGATGGTGGCTGAGGAAGACGACAAAGTTGTCGGCTCGATGATCTATGAGCTCCACAAAACACGCTTGCATATTCTGAATTTTGCGGTCCACCCGGATCATCGTCGCAAGGGCATTGCCGGAGCGATGGTCAGCAAATTGCTGGGCAAGTTGTCGCACGAACGCCGCAACCGAATCATGCTCGAAGTCCGTGAGACTAACCTCGATGCCCAATTGTTCTTCAAACACGTGGGCTTCAAGGCGATCTCGGTCTTGCGAGATTTCTATGATGACACCGTCGAGGATGCGTATCTGATGCAGTTCCGCTACCAAGCCACGGCCGAAGAGCTATCTCAGCCGCACAACCGTATTTCTCGACTGGCTGGTTAGTGGTTTGTCAGTCTTGGATCTTCGGGTGAGCCCTTTGGCGCTAGCCAAGGGCCTGTCGTAAAACCCAGGCCAACGCCCAAACGGCTGAGGAATCCGATCCTAAATTTCGTCTTTGACGAGCCACTCGGAATCCAAGGTGGCAGCTCGCAGCCTGGGCGAAGGATTTGTCACGGTGGTCCGCTGCAGCGTTTTGCAGTTCTGCTTGCTGGCTAATTGCTATGATCCGTAACGGGACTTTTTGCGGGCGAGTCTGAGACCCAGGATTAGCGTGGAAACCAGGACTTCCATCGGTTCGCGGTAGCATCGAACAACGAAAAAGGGCAAGCCGTATTCGGCTTGCCCTTTCGTTCATGGTTCGATTCGATTCAGCCGGTAAGCGACTTGGCTCGCAAGCTGAGTGGGGATCGATTAGTAGCGATCGCGGTCACCACCGCGTCCGCCACGGTCGCCGCCGCGATCACCACGGTCGCCGCCACGGCCGCCGCGGTCACCACCGCGATCGCCGCCACCGCCACCGCCGCCGCCGCGGTAACCACCGCCGCCGCCGCCGCCGCCACCACCGCCGTAACCACCACCGCCGCCGCCGCCACCACCGCCGCCGCTGCGAGGTGCACGAGGACGTGCTTCATTGACAGTGATATTTCGGCCACCAATGGCCGCACCGTCGAGATTCTCAATCGCTTCCTTTGCACCCTCACCATCGGCCATCTCAACGAAAGCGAATCCCCGTGATCGCCCTGTTTCGCGGTCCATGATGATGTTGACCGACGTCACTTCGCCGTGCTTTTCAAAAGCGGTGCGGAGATCTTCTTCGGTGGCTCCAAATGCCAGGTTACCAACGTAAATATTCGTCACTAAATCGACCCTTCCAACAACCACCATCAAGGCAACTCGCCTCATCGACCCAAAAGCGCCACCGAAAGAAAACGGTCCTCTCGATGATCCACCTCCAGACATGGTGGTACAAACCGCGCAGATTCTGACAGATCCGAGCGACCGAGTCAATTCGGATTTCGAGCCGCGGCGACGTCAAAATTGTGAATTTCAATAGGCACGTTTGCGATACGTCAACAACTGGTAGCCGCTGGATTCCGCTTCGCTTTCCAACCACAGCCGACTCCACTTGCGTTCGTGGTACGCTTCGTGATCCTTGGTCACCACGACCGCCCGCCCAGCTTCAACGAGACACTGAGACGCCGTTTTCATGAAGTGCTCGGCAATCGCAAAGTCGCCGTAATACGGCGGATTGAGGAGTGCGACATCACACCCGCCCGCTTCCGCCAACTCGCCGTCATGGTTGAGGATCCCGGTCACATTATCGATCCCGGCCAACGACGCGCTTCGCAAGGCACACTCAACGGATCTCGCATTGCAGTCCACCGCGAACACGTGACCCATCTCGGACCGCAGCGCCGCAGCGATCGCGACCGCGCCACTGCCACAACCCAAATCGAGGACCCGGTCACCCGGTTTGAGCTC
>JBBSJZ010000523.1:0-4523 GCA_038256795.1 Pirellulales bacterium
CGCAAGGGATTCTCATTCCTTTGCATCCACAACCGGCCATTCCAATCGGTGCGACCGATGAAGGTCATGTCTTTCGAGTGCAGCGCTTTCTCGTACAGCTCATAACCGATGAGCGGTTCGTTGACGTTGCCGCGAACGTGCATCCGAATCATGGTCTCGTCGTAGTGTGGTCGAGCCTTGAGCGCCATGCGGAACGTGCGTTTGTTATTGCGTCCCTGCAATCCACCGGCCCGACCGGCATGAAAGTCCATTTCGATAGCGACGACGCCGCGTCGTTCTTTATCGGAAAGCGTGCTCGGCACGAGTGACACGGTTTGCGTCGCATCGCCACGGGTCACCACGAACTCGAGTGTTTGATCGGGTGCCGAGCCGACGACGAGCTGGCGAATCGCTTGGGAATCGAGTCCGGTCACCTTGCCGACGGAAACGATGACATCGCCGACCTTGAGCTGACCCGCCGCGGGCGTATCGGAGAGCACCGACGTCACGATCGTTTGCCGTTTGTCCGAGGGGCCTTTGTCGGTGGTCGTGAACCCCATGTACATCGGCGCGAGCGTTGCGAATTGCTGGCGTGTGACCTTCACCTCGAGCGGTTTCCCGCCGCGTTCCAAGGCGACATTCACTTCATCGGTGAGCGATTGTCGAAGCGAACGCAGCGTTTCGTAAGCCGTAGCGACGGGTAAACCGTTGACCGCGATGATCTTGTCGGCGACTTCAATCCCAGGCACCGCCGCGCCACCGAACGACATCATTTCATTCTCGACGACGATGAGGTACGCCCAGGGGATAGGGCCGATGGAAATGGGTTTGCCGTTGCGATCGTCCTTGCGAACATTCGGGACCAAGACGTCGCCGGGTTCAATGCGTGCGGGTGACGCTGGATCAATAATCAAGCCGCCCGCGCGGACCAGCCCGGTCGCACTTTTTTGGCCCGCGTCGTCGATGCGCACGATGGGCGCGAAGGCACGAATGATCGACGATCCCATGGCGGATATGAGTGCTTCGCGTCCCACGGCGGTGCCCTCGACGACGGGTCCGAAGACTTGCATGAGCGTGTCGAGTTCCACCACGCGAACTCGCATCGGACGCGTCGCCGCCGCGAGATCGACGAAGAAGATTTTGTCGTATTGCTTGGCCGAATCCGCGACCGAGCCGATGATCGGTGGCGAGATGATTTTCGCTTCGGGATCATCGAGCATCATCGCCATTCCACGTGACACGAGCATTGCCTCGGTGGATTCATCCGCCCATTGTCGTTGGAGCTGGAGTGCGTCACCGTCGATGTTCTTGATTTGGGCGACGAGTCCTGCCAACGCGTCCTCTTGCCCGGCCGCGACTTGTTGCTGGATCGATTGGGTGCGGCTCGTCGTGCTGAGCACTTCCTTGACATACGTCTTGACGTCCGCAGTCGAACGCAATCTTGCCGCGTCGACGTGATTGCGCTTCACCGCGATCACACTATCGGCTGCGGAGATCGCTTCAAAACTCAGGTCTCCGAGCGAACGACTCGCGACCGCCGCAACGGATTCCGGGGTCGACTCGATCGTTACTCGCCAGACGGCGGCAAATTGACGGTCCAAATATTCACGCAGCGGTTTTTCTAAATCGCGGGTACCGATTTTTGCGCTATCCGACGCGATCCACACCAGCACCCGATATGGCGAATAATCCCAGGGAGCTTCGATTTCCTCTTGCTCCGCAACCGCCGCAACCACGGCAGCCGAGCCCGGATCAGCGGCGGGTGCCGAGGGATCGTTCTGGATCGCTTGGGCAACGCCGGTGAGCGACAACAACACACCCCATACCAGCGTGACGGAAGAAATCGTGAAGCGCCGAGCGCCACCCGATCCCGCGTGCAGGGGAGATAGCTGTCGACCGCCGATCATTCTGGTTCGATTGAAATTCATTTGCCTAACCGCCAATTCTCAGCATTCTGGTAAAGCGACACGATATCGCTGCCGACACCGAGTAGCTCACGGCGATACGCGTAAGACTCGACGAGTTGCCACAACGGGATCACCGGCAACTCGCTGCTCGCGATCGAGTGCAGGTTCAGTAACGCGTCACGCACCTCGCGCCAATTTTTCGCCTCCTCCAAACGACGTAGCCCCAGTCCCACGAGTTGGTCGCCACTCTTGGCCAATCCCTCGGGTCCGAGCACGCGTCGGGCATCGATGACCGGCTCCCACACGGCGGCGCTCACATAAACCAAGTCCGCCTCACCCTCGTCAGGCTGCGTTCGGCCCACGGGCAACTGAACAAGCTCGACTTGAAGCTCGAGCAATTCCCATTGCGACTTGATCGCCTCGCAAGCGACTCGCGACAAATTATCGTTGGGGTGTGCCAATCGGATCGGCGTCATTGACGGTGTTTTCTCTTTCTTCCGCTCGGCGGCAGCCTTCATCTCGTTCTGGTTCACCGTCATGAGCAGTTTGGCGAGTCTCGGTTCATAGCGGAGCGGTTTGATCGATTTATCGTACGCGTAACCGAGTGGATCGTTCGCTTCCAACCCGGCTGGGAACGGTCCCGACACGACTTGGCATCCCGGCGACTCTTGGCTTTCGAGCAACTCACCGGTGAGAATGTCTTCGCGGTTGGTGCCGTAGACCAATGCCCGGCGGAACGTTCGCTCGGCGACGTACGGGTGATCCGAGCATGGCACCAGCATGTGGACCGTGGGCAACGGATAATTGGCGACACGAATCTTGCGATTGTTGCGCAACCGTGCGGCGTCCGCCGGAAACAATTGATCGAGAATGTCGACTTCGCCCTGCAGCAATCGTGTCACGGCATTGGCGGCCGTGTCCATCCGCATCTCGACGATCTCGCGCGGCTGGGTCGGCGTTCGCGGAGCGCCTCGCAATCGATAACGAATCAACTCCGCATCGTCGGAATCCAGACGAGAATAGTCACCGGTGGGACTACTCGGCTCGCCGCCGAACCAGCTTCCGTCGACAGGTATTTGCAGCAAACAATTCGGCAACACGTGCGGGCGTCGCAGGATGCAACGAACCCCCTGCGGTCCTTCCAAACCGATCGCACCCACCGCGGCTGACCAAGGCGCGAAGTAATCCGGTGACGCCATCGAAGCGCGTGCGGTGAGCGTATCGGCGAGCGCCGAACTCGAGACGACTTGCAGCGGCGCCTTGACCTGGTCGGGCTGCATCACCAAGTCGAACTGGGTGCGATCGGGGCTGATGCTGGTTTCGCCGAAGATGAATTTGTACTCACCGCCTTCGGGGCCCGCTCCCTGCATCTCGAATAGGGTCCGATACAGCAAACGTCCGGCTCGCCGCGATGACCAATTATCAATGCGAGTCGGTTCAAATACCGTTGCCGCCTGCAACACGCCCACGCTCACCAGCGGATAGACCTGGTCGATTTGGGCGATCAACTCCGTGCCCCGGGGAATATCCGGTTTGAGATTGATGCTCTCGCGAGCCAATCGACGGGCGGTCCAAAAATCTTTGGCGTTGGCGGCGGCGATCGATTGTTTTTGTTTCTCCGTCGCCATCTTAAGGAACTCGGCGTTCCACTTCGCGATCGACGATAACGGTTCCGCTTTGTAGTCCTTCTCGAGCCGTGCTAATAACTGCTGGGCGAGGTCAAACTTACCTTCACTGACGAGTTGGCCGATCAGTTTGTCGGTCATCACGCCGAGCGCATTGAGGACCAGTTCGGGTTTGTATTCCGGTGCATAACGACGAAGCTCTTCGAGCATCGCGAGGGTGGAACCGAGTTCGCCAAGCTTCGCCCGGCTGTACGCGTCCTTGAAGAGAAACTCGCTGCGCAACTCACGCAGCCCCGGACGACTCGGAAAGTCGCGAATCAGGATAGCGAGAAACGGATAGGCTCCCGCAAAATCACCGGCGGCAATCCGCGTGGTGGTCTCGCGTTCGAGGCGTTCTTCCCACAAATCGATGCGCTCGATGTCGTCCCATTTTGCCGCGAACGATTGGGTTTCGATGCCCAGCACGTCCATCCGCAGCAGCGTGTCCTTCTTCGGCTGGGGCTGTCGTCCGGGGAAGTCCAGCAGCCGAACTTTCGCCCAACCCCCGCCCGCAGCCTGGGCAAAAAAGACGATGTCGTGCGGCTCTTCCTGCAACAACTCCAAACCCGCCGCCTCGGGTTTACCGGCGTCCGCAAAATTCGGCAGTTGGGCATGGGCTGCCGGCGCATTGACGAACCCGAGGACGAAGCAAGCAGCCACGACGGCAACGAACAAGCCTGGGCAACCACCGACCGTAGACGGTGCGCGGCGGGGGGAAATGAACCGGGATGGTGGAAACAGGGGCACGTTGAAACAGTTAAAAAGACGCAGCGAAACAAAACCACTCGAACCGACATGACCCGCATCACGGGGCAGTCGGCATGTCCTCGATGTAAATCACACCTTCGGAACCCGGCACCAGCAACCGATTGCCAACCGGTAGCGGCGATGCCGACAACGGTTGCCCGAGATCGTTCATGCCGAGCACACGACCCGAGGCGGTATCGAGATTGACGATCCAACCAGCCGCACC
>JBBSJZ010000524.1:0-4497 GCA_038256795.1 Pirellulales bacterium
ATGGACGCGGCACTTAAGGGGCATCCATACGTGAAGTCGGGGATCGACATCGCGTGTTGGGATATCCTCGGTAAGGCGACGGGCTTGCCCGTGTGCGTGCTGATGGGCGGTCGCTTTGGTGAAAGCGTGCGGCTGTATCGCGCGATTTCACAGGAGTCACCCTGCGAGATGGCGAGAAAGGTCTCGGGTTACCAGGCCGACGGTTACACTCGATTTCAACTGAAGGTGGGTGGAGATCCGGACACGGACATCGATCGGATTCGTGCCGTCCGCGGGATGTTGCTGCCGACCGATCGTCTCGTCGCTGACGCCAACACGGGATGGACCCAGCACGAGGCGATGCGCGTGGTCCGCGCGGTCCGTGACCTCGACGTCTACATCGAACAGCCGTGCTTGAGTTATGAAGAATGCCTCGCGGTCCGGCGGAACACGGACCATCCGTTCGTCTTGGACGAAAACGTCGACAGCCTCGAGATGTTGCTGCGCGCCAAGGCTGATTTGGCGATGGATGTCGTCAACCTGAAAATCAGTAAGCTCGGCGGGCTGACGAGAACGAAACAGGCTCGCGATTTGTGCGTGAGCATGGGCATCGCGATGACGCTCGAAGATAGCTGGGGTGGCGATATTACCACTGCCGCCATCGCTCATCTCGCCCACAGCACGCCGGAGGAATTCCGTTTCACGAGCACGGACTTCAATAGCTACGTGACGGTCAGCAGCGCCGCAGGGGCACCCCAGCGTGAGCACGGCTTCATGCGCGCCAGCGAGTCACCGGGATTGGGCATTGAACCCAAAATGGATGTCCTCGGCCCACGCGTCGTCGATGTTTCTTGACGTTGCACCTGCATCCTTGACACCTGGAAATTATCCACTCTGGAAAACGATGATGAAATATGCGTTCGCTTTTGCTGTTTGTCTGCTACTGGGCTCGAGCCAAGCTCGAGCTGTTGAAGCCACGTTGACGCTTGATCGCATTTTCGCGAGTGACGACTTCAAGGCTGAACGCGTTCCTAACGTCCGCTGGCTCGATGCCGGAGCCTACATCACGGTCGTGTCGTCCGAGACGGTCTCGAAGGCGAGCGACATTGTGCGAATCGACTCACTGGGAAAACGCGAGGTGCTGATTGCGGCGGAGCAACTCGTACCTGGCGGAGCGTCGGAATCGCTCGCAGTTGAGAATTACGAGTTTTCTGAGGATCTCGACCTGGCGCTGATCTATACCCAATCGGTGAAGGTTTGGCGTCAGAATACGCGAGGTGATTACTGGACGTACCGGCGTTCGACCGGCACGCTTGCCAAGGTTGGTCATGATGCGGAAGCCTCAACACTGATGTTCGCCAAATTGTCGCCCGATGGAAACCGCGTCGGTTACGTCTACAAAAACAATCTGTTCGTCGAACCGGTCGACGGGGGCGCGGCAACGAAACTGACCAGCGATGGAACCGACGAGATCATTAACGGGACTTTCGATTGGGTTTATGAGGAGGAGTTTGCTTGTCGAGACGGATGGCGATGGAGTCCCGATGGTGAGCAGATCGCGTACTGGCAGATCGATACACACGGTGTCGAGGCGTTCACGATGGTGGATAACACGACGGCGAAGTATCCGATTTTGAAAACTTTCGCTTACCCCAAGACAGGTGAACGAAACTCGGTGTGTCGAATCGCAGTGGTGCCGGCGAGCGGTGGCCCGACACGTTGGATGGACGTTCCCGGAGATACCCGAACGGACTTTTACATTCCAAGAATGCAGTGGGATGAAAACTCGCGCGAGCTGTGGATCCAGCGAGCGAATCGTCTTCAGAATGCCGTCGACGTGATGCGTGTCGATGTGGCGACGGGCCAGGTCGAGTCGGTGATGACGGAACGTGATGAGGCGTGGGTCGATATCGCCGACGATGATCTGGTTTGGTTTGAACGCGGTAGCGAGTTCGTTTGGGCGAGTGAGCGAGACGGATGGCGACATTTGTACCGGGTGACTCGCGATGGGGCGACGGTCCGTCGGATGACCCACGGCGAATATGACGTCGCGCGCGTGTGCCGCATCGAAGAAGCGGCCGAGCGAGTTTTGTTCTTGGCGTCGATGGACACGCCGACCCAGCAATACTTGTACTCGGTCCCGCTCGATGGAAGCGGCGTTGTGGAGCGATTGAGTCCGTCGGAGGAACCGGGGTGGCACGAGTATTCGATCGCTCCCGACGGAAAGTTCGCGGTTCACACCTATTCGACATTTGACCAACCGTCGAGAACCGAGATCGTTTCACTGCCCGATCACAAGGTGGTGAATGTATTGGCGGCAAATGAAACCTTGCGCGCTTCCGTCGCTAAACTGGACAAGTCACCGGTCGAGTTTTTTCGAGTCGACGTCGGCGGCGGTGTCGAGCTTGATGGTTGGATGATGAAACCGTTTGGCTTTGATCCGACGAAGAAATATCCGCTCGTGTTCCACGTCTATGGTGAACCGGCGGGGCAATCCGTTGTGGACCGCTGGGGCGACAAAAAATACTTGTGGCATCTCATGCTCGCCCAGCAAGGCTACGTCGTCGCCTGTGTCGATAATCGCGGAACGCCGTGTCCGCGTGGCCGAGACTGGAGAAAGTCGGCGTATCGCCAAGTAGGAACACTGGCGTCGGAGGAGCAAGCCGCCGCCGCCCGCGAGTTGCTCAAGCGATCGTATCTCGATGAGGATCGCGTCGGCGTTTGGGGCTGGAGTGGTGGTGGATCGATGACGCTGAATTTGTTGTTCCGGCATCCGGATCTGTATGCCACCGGAATATCCGTCGCCGCGGTTCCCGACATGCGACTTTACGACACGATTTACCAAGAGCGTTACATGGGTTTGCCGCAACACAACGCCGATGATTACGTCCGCGGTTCACCGATCACTCATGCTCAGGGGTTACAAGGCAATTTGTTAATCATCCATGGAACCGGGGATGACAACTGTCATTTTCAAGGGATGGAAAAGTTGTCGAATCGGCTCATCGAATTGAACAAGCCATTCACGATGATGGCGTATCCGAATCGCAGTCACTCGATCAACGAAGGGGACGGGACGAGCTCGCATCTCTACGGATTGATGACGCGATTTCTCAACAATCACTTGGCACCGGGACCGCGATGACGATTTCGGTGCCGTCGCGATGGCCTCATTCTCGATAGACAGGAGATTTTGATGAATATTCCTCCGACACCTTCGGCCGCAATCATTTCATTGGCCGGGGTCAGCCGAGCGGCGGCTCAAGGCGGTGAGCAGGAGAGCCGGGCGAGTGAGGCCGTGCGTCAACAACGCAACAGCGAAGCACCGTTGGCCAAGCTTGAAGGTGTTGAATCAATTGATGCGGGTGAGGCAGCCGGCGATGGCGGTGCAGATGGTCGCCAAACCTATGACCAATTCGACAAGCAAGAACCGACCGACCACGATTCCGACTCGAAAACGATGATCTCTGCAGAAAAGATAACAGAGTCGAGTGTGAGTTCCGTGCCGGAAAACACCAAGCTGGCGGATCACATCGATTTTGAGGCTTAATGTCGGCTGCTATTCGCTGCCAGCGACGCTCGTCCCCGTAATGACGCACGTGGCTGAGCGATTACCCGTCAAGTCGGTAACGATCCGAATTTGCTGGGACACGTCACCGGTACCGCCGTCACCCACAAATTTCATGGTCAAGAAGTGCAACTTTTTCTTGCCCTCGGGAATGTCGAATGAGAAACGCTTGTCGGAACACACGACACTCCGAACCTCGAAGGGCTCTTCGCCTTTGACAACCAATCGCTTTTCGACGACCGAATCTGGTTTCGTTGTTCCCAAACTGACCGCGGCCGGGGAAACTGATAGCGTTTCTCGGACACGTCCTTCGATTGACATTTCGGTGGTCGGGAATTGGCGGTCGTTACTGACCAACGTCAATCGTTCTCGCAAATCGCCTTCGGGGATGGACGACTTCGTTTGAACCGTCATGAGATAACGAATTGAACCTGGAAGTCTCTCCGGTGGATCGAGCTTCACTTTCAAGTGTTCACAGAGGCTCCGTACGTCCGTGATCGCCCAGGGGGTGTTTCCGGTGTGAGTGATCACGATTTGGCGTTCCTGCACCTCACCAGCGGGAAACTCACCGAAGGCAATTTCAGGCGGATCGAAGGTCACGTCGGTGCGGATCACGCCAGTGACCTTCAATTGCACTTCCGCATAGAATGGCTTGTCGATGACGACCGTAATCGTGGCGGCCTTTTTGCCGATGAAAGTGCTCGTGTTGAACGTTGCGATGACCGCACCGGTTTCGAAAGTTTTGAGCGTCTCCTGGGTGAGTGAAGGCGAGGTGCAACCACAACTGGTGCGGACTGCGGCGATGTGTACATCTTCTTTGAAGGGGTTGCGCATCTCGAAGTAGTGCTCGCATTTCGCGCCGCGTCCGACGGTACGAAAGTCGAACGACTTTTCGCTGAACAGTTTTTCAGCCCACTGCTCCGCCGAAGATGTCGACGGCAGTACGCCGG
>JBBSJZ010000525.1:0-4494 GCA_038256795.1 Pirellulales bacterium
GACCATTGGTGAGATGGGGCAGCGTTACTTGGCATCGGGGAAACAAGTTTCACTACGGCTTTGGGAGGAAAAATCGGGGGATGAAAGCAGCCCAACGGCAAGGGAGTACGAGACCGTTGGTTACCTCATCACCGGCACATTGGAGTTGGATCTTCATGGTGAACGGGTGACGTTGCACGCGGGCGACTCCTGGCTGGTGCCTGCCGGAGCAGTCCATTGTTATCGAGTTTTGGAAGCGGTGGTAGCGATCGAAGCAACAAGTCCACCCGCTCAATTCAACGAGCGCGACGATCCACCAGAGAATTAGGCATTCGATTCGTCATGCTAACCCGCTTAATTCGGTATCAGCGAGATTGCATCGAGTTCCAAAGATCTTTCGCCGCCGCAACGTCGGTGTCGACGGCATTACCGCGTCCGTAGACGATTCGATTGTAAGCGTCGACCATGCGACTGGCCGCTTGAGGCGAATGGCTCGGTAGCGATGTGGTTCGGCGCAGGAACTCGCTTGGCGTTTCTTCCCGAGTTCGGCTGACTCCTTGTTCGCGGCACCACGCTTCCCATGCGGCAAACGTGATCACGATCACACGACGGTTATCGGGCTCGCGGCCGATGGGGTTTGAAAAGGACGCGAATGCACGCTGCGGAACACGGCTATCGGCGCTCAAGAATTCGTCGAGGTTGTTCTCGGACGATAGAGCGGTCGTGCTAAACAGTTGGCTCCACCAAAGGCCAATTGCATGTCGGTGAATCCATACAAACCACGCGACGATCCCACTCAAAGCGATCAAAATTACGAGCTTCAACAGCGATGAAAGTCCAGGCAACTGCTGAGCGACTGACTGGAGTGCATTGGAAGACGAAGACTCGGCCGGTTGCGCAGTTGATGATGACTCCGATTGGCCTTGAGGCGCCGGTTCATTTTTCGGTGATTCACTCTTAGGCGGTTGGCTTGGTGTAGGCTCGCTTGATTGCTCTTCTTTCGCCTCGTCTTGCCTCGATTGCGAATCCTGATCTTTGGTGGACTGGGAGTCACTCGCGGATTCTTGTTTCCCTTCACCTTCTGGCGTCCCCGATGACTTTTCCTGGGGGCCCTTTTCTTCCCCGCCTGATTTCTCCGCCGATTTGTCGGATTGACCGGGCGACTTATCGCCGCCTTTTTGATTGCCGGTGGGACCATCTTTTTTCTTGCCCGTCCCCACATCGCCTGCCGGAGCATTCTCACCCGGTGCCGTTTCCTGAATTTCTTTCTCGGCAGTGTTCGTGTCTTGTGAAGTCGTCTCGGCACCTTCACTTTTTCGATCAGCAGCATCCTCACCCCAACCCTGTTTGCTGGCAACCGTGTCGCCGGGCGAGTCAAGAAACGCCGGAAGTTCGAATGACGCGAGCAATGCGCCCGGTATCGGTGCGAGAAAAGCGATGAACAGGATCAACGCAACTAAGGCAACGCCGCCGGCCAACCATGCGATCGATACGTCGCGCGGCATATCGACTCTTCGTTGACGCAGGTAACGACGCAGCCCCAAGAAACTCGTGGTCACCAATAACGATAGACTCGCGAATAGATAAAACGCCAAAAGCTTTTGGGCTCGGTCCCATGTGGCGGGATCGTCACGAAGAAAAAACTGACCGATTCCGAATAGCGGCAATGCGGCGAGCGCCAAGTACAGGACCGTGCGACCCGGTTGGTGCCCGGCGCGACGTCTCGCTGCACCGGAGTTCTCGGGTGCTTCACCATCGTTGCCGTAATCCGGAACCTTGATTTTCTCTCGCACGAATAATCGCCCGGAATCGATCAGTCCCTGCCCACTCGCATCAACGTCGTCATTGATCAACGTGCAGTCGCGAACGATCCGATCGGCCAAATACGCGATCAACGCCAAAATCAAGATCGAAAAGATCAGTGAGTCCACGAACTTCATCATGGTCACGAACGCCGCAATACCCAAAATGCCGGCGTAGCCGAGCGAGTACGCGCGATCTTTCTCGATCGCGACACGGGCGATGCCAACGGCACCGAGTGTGAACATCAGCAAGGTCCACGACACGCGACCGGGTTGGCCACCGCGATAAAGAATCAACATCAAGAAGTTTGCGAGGCTGCTGATCATCAAGAAGATCAGCAGTGGCGCGACTGCGATGGCGGCATAGTCGGCCGCCGTTTTCGAGCGAGACGTTTCGATCTTGAGCTACTCGGAAGGTTCGGGATGCAGTTCTCTCCAACGTTTCATGGCGGGACCGATCGTATTCATCGGCACCCACTTCCCTTTGGTTTTGATGCTTTGGACCAAAGTCTCGGGTGAGATCTTTCCCTTGTCGATTCGCACCAGCAAATCGCTTTCAGAAATTGGACCTACACGTTGGCCTTTACGGATCCAGCCGCTAGCCATGTAGTACCATCCTACGCCCATCGCGTGTTTCTCCCGAGTGTCCGACAAACAGCGAACGCCGAAAACGTCCCGGCGGTTTGTCTAGCATTACGTCATTGCCCACTTTAACGTGAAATAGTCTGCCGAAGAAAGGCAATTATGGGTTTCCAATGAAGAATTGAGCGATTTCACGTCAATTTGATGTGAAAAGGCCCAGCTCGCTACCAGCGGCCGCTATGACGGTCGCTGGCGACGATTCGGCGAGCCTCCGAACTGATGCCGTAAACTAAACTCGGTTGGTTGAGTTCCAAAAATACCGTGTATTTCTGGTGGACGGCGTCGGCGTAGACGATGGGTGCGTGTGTCAGACGAAGAAAATGCACCGGAATCCCGTTCCATCGTTTGGTGAAAACGCCGGCTTCGAGCGTGGGTTCCGTAGCCAATCCGTAGTTCGTCGTCATGGTTTGGACGAGCTTGCTGGGGTCACCCGTGAATCCGTGAAAAGTGACCCGTTGCAATTTTCCCTGCTGGTCGAAATAGTACGTCAAAGTTCCCGCCAAATCGTCGGCGCGGGTACCTGTGACAATCGGAACTCGCAATCCCTCTAAGCTCAAATCGGCGAGCACGGTGCTGACACGCGCGAACCGCGAGATTACCCAATCGGGCGCAATGTCGAAGCGGAGTACTTCGCGAAGGTCCGTGACCCGCATCCCGGCCAACTGCGGTGTCGCACCCGGATCCGATGGAATCGCTCCGAGTTTTCTCGCCAAGTCTTCTTCTAAGCGATACCGAGCGCTGTTGGTACCGCGAAGTGTTTCGACTTCATGGTGAGCATGGGCGGCACCCGTGTACGAAACCGGTTCCCCATCGCTGCGATACGCGGTCGTTGTCACACCCGTTGCATCGCCGAACATGTTCATCGCGGATTGTCCCCAATCGGTTTCCGATGCGACATAGGGACCGCCGGCGGCAACAGCGAGGAGCGATGCGATTCGCAATCGTGAGAACATGATTTTGCTCGGAACGGGTTTGAAAAAGGGGTCTGACCCTTTCGATTTGGCGAGCGATGGAGGCGCACGTTCTCCTTATCGGCGTTCGCTTTGCCGATACATGGATCCATCAAGGATGCCCCGCCTTCTTCGAGATATTCGATGCTGTCCTTAAAACGGGTTCATCAACTACAATCGGTCTTTGACGCCGTCGTCGTATTCGTCCGAATCTCTGTCCAATCTAAATGAACGTGAGTTTGACGAGTCGATTGATTCCGCTCACCAAAGCGATGATCGACTTATCTCGCGATCCGGCACTGGATGCAAAGCGCATTGATCGGCTTAAGCGTGAACACGGTCAAGAGTTGGCGACCCTCGTCATCGCATCGGCGGCTCTGCAAACCAAGGCACGCTCGAAGCTTGGAAATGGCGTTTGGTGGGTGACCGAAAAATCGTTGCAACAGGCAACACCGTGGCAGGTCGCGAGATTAAAAGCCAACTGGTTTGACCAACGACCGGTCATCGATCTTTGTTGCGGTATTGCAGGTGACGCGATCGAACTGGCTCGGCGAGGTTCGGTCATCGGAGTGGATCGTGACGAAGTGGTTGCGGACATGGCTTCCGCAAATTTGCAATCGATCGCAACGTCGCAATCCGTCGAGGTCCGCTGCGAAGATGTTCGCAATACTCGCTTGTCACCCGAAACGGCAATCCACATCGATCCTGATCGACGCTCCGACGGAAAGCGAACGACAGCCCCCGATCAATATCTGCCCGCTTGGGAGGATGTTAACCGGATGATCCGAAGCGTGGATTCCGCGATCATTAAACTCGCGCCGGCCGCGCGAGTGGATCTCGCCGAATTGACGGATGCGAGACGAGTCTGGATATCGTTGGCCGGCTCCGTACGCGAGCAATCGATTCTCGTCGGCGAAGCGGTCGAGCACGCCGGACTCGTTGGCGTCACCAGGGCAGCCTATCGCTTAAGCAAAGATTCCACATGGAAACGATTCGTGGCGACGGAGGAGGAAGCGACTGCGATGCCGATTGATGTTTACGGCAGTTTGAAGCGGCGGCTTCAACCGGGTGATTGGTTGATCGACCCAGACGCTTCGATCCGTGCAGCGGGACTGACGATC
>JBBSJZ010000526.1:0-4483 GCA_038256795.1 Pirellulales bacterium
GGTCCCACGCTCTTTCTCGCCGGCGACCAGGTCGATCGCGGGATAGAATGCACCGGTCATCGCCCACACCAGCATCACGAATGGCAGTAATTTGCTCCACAGTGCCGCTTCGCGAGTCCGTTCGGGAGCGATGTCGATGTCCTTGACTTTGAAGGGATCGAGCACCGAAAGCTGGATGCCGGAATCCGCCAAACGGTCACGCACCCAGCCACCACGCCACTGGTTGAGTATCCGCATCACGCGATCGCGAGCGACGAGTGATTGGTCACTGGCGACGTTGTAAAGTAATTGAATGCTCGAATCGGACTCGCTTTCGCCAGCAGCTTCGCGAGACAGTGTCGCCGGATCGGCGAACCCCGGCGGGATTACGATCACCACGTCATGCGTGCCCTCGCGGACCCATTGATCGGTTTGTGATTTCACGTCGATCCCGCGCGTGAATTCGTCCCAGCGATGGGTGACCAACTCGATGCGATCGGTTTCCGCGATGAATCCCTTCGCGAAATTGTCTTCGCCGAGTAGCGGCGGCGCCTGCTCTAAATTCTCAGTGCCAATGACACAGATGCTGGTCGGATGTTGACGCGTGAACTGGGCGATTTGCAACAGCAGCGTGCCCACGAGCGGATAGAGCAGGATGGGCAACACGGCGATCGTGAACAACGTGCGTCGGTCGCGAAGCTGGTCTCGCATTTCGCGGACGTAAATCAACGCGATCGCCGCGAGTCGTGGTTGATTCGATTCGCTGGGTGACGTCGATCGATTCGGATTGATGCGGGCTGGAATTCGTCTCATGAAATCGCTCCCCCGTAACCCTGTGTCGATTTGCTGGCACTCCAGGCAGCGCTTGCGGGTAATTCCTCGCGAGCGGGGAGATTGGATGTCCATTCGTCGTGATCGACTCCGCTCGCGTGATTGCGTTCGGCTTGCTCATGTCGGCTGAGCACCCCAAAGAAGAGTTCTTCGAAGTCCGGTTCTTGGTGGCGCGTTCTCAAGTCCTCCAGCGATCCGGTGTCGAGGATTCGACCGCGGTGCATGATCGCGATCCGGTCACAGAGTCGCTCGACTTCGCTCATGATGTGCGTCGAAAAGATCAAGCACTTGCCGGCGTCGCGAAGCGACCGGATCACGGCCAGCAGGTTACGTGCGACGAGCACATCGAGTCCGAGCGTCGCTTCGTCGAACACGAGCACGGGGGGATCGTGGACCAAGGCTCGCGCGATGGAAACTTTTTGCTTCATCCCCGTCGACATCTTACTGCCCGGAACATCGCGATAATCATTCATCCGTAATTGCTCAAAGAGCGATTCGAGCCGCTCATTGAGTATCTCTTTGGGCATTCCGTGCAAGCGTCCAAAGTACTGGACCAATTCCCAAGCGGTCATGCGATCATAGATCGCGGTATTGTTACTGACGAAACCGATTCGTCGGCGGACTTCGGCGGACTGGGTCGCGACATCGTAGCCCGCGACGAGTGCGATGCCGCTGGTACTCTGCAGCACGGTGCTGAGGATTCTCAAGACGGTCGTTTTACCCGCACCGTTGGGGCCAAGCAGCCCGAAGATTTCGCCGGGGCGAACGGTGAACGAAACCCGGTCAACGGCGACAAAGCGACCCCGCGTGAGGTCGTTGTAGACCTTGGTCAAGTGTTGGACGTGAATCATGGGTCAGTTCGGTTGTGCGGATAATCGTAACGAGTGGGGCGACCCGAATTTGACTCCTCAGTCCGCACCCAAAATGCTCTATGGCGATCGTAGCCCGCTCGTCAACACCAGGCGGCGTAGGTCCGCTGACAATCCTTGAGAAACATGAACATCCCACCGCGATAACCGGACCGTCCGAACTATTCGTCAAGCCTTGACCTTCAATCGCACCACAGGGCCCGTCACGGACGCGAGCGACTCGATTTGTGCGGTTGCCAACCGGGCGGCGCCCTCGGTCGCTTTATGGGTCATGATCACGAGCGGAACCGGCGACATCTCACCCATCGTGTCATCGCCGCCACCGTCGGATTTCTCGTGCTGGATCACCGAGGCGATCGAGATCTGATGTTGCGCCAGCACATTGGCGATGGCCGCCAACGTGCCAGGATGGTTCGCGACCTGCAAGCGGAAATAGTAACGACCCCGCAACGTCGCGGCATCACGCAGCTTCACGCGTGGTGGTGTATCGGCGGCAAAGTACTCGAGCGTTTGGAACGTCAATTTCGTCCGTCCCACCGCCGTGTCGATCAAATCGGCGACGACCGCGGACGCGGTGGGCATCTGGCCGGCGCCGAGCCCGTGATAGAAGACCGGACCCACCGCATCGCCAACCACGCGAATCGCATTGAATGCGTCACGCACTTCAGCGAGCGGGGTACCGATCTTCACCAAGGTCGGAGCGACCGATAGTTCGAGACCGTCATCCGCCAGTTTGGCGATCGCGAGCAACTTGATTCGATAACCGAGTTGTCGGGCGTAGTTCAGATCATCGGGATCGAGTCCGTCGATTCCCACGCGCGGGATCTCGGACCAGTCCACCGTCGCGCCGAATGCGAGGTGCGCTAGGATTGCCAACTTCTGGGCGGCGTCACTGCCATCGACATCCATCGTCGGATCCGACTCGGCGTAGCCCAGTTGTTGAGCACGCTTCAAGACGTCTTCATACGAAGCGCCCTTCTCGTCCATTTGAGTGACGATGAAGTTACTCGTGCCGTTGAGAATGCCTTCGAGCGAATGAATTTGGTTCGCCGATAGACACTGGCTGATATTGGCGATGATCGGGATGCCGCCGGCGACCGACGCCTCGAAGGCGATGCTGCGACCGAGTTCGCGGGCTCGGCTAAACAGTTCCGGGCCATGGCTGGCGAGCAACGCCTTGTTGGCGGTGACGATGTCCTTACCGGATTCGAGCAATCGCAACATGATCGACCGCGCGGGCTCGAGACCGCCAATCAATTGGGCGACGACTGTGATTTCCGGGTCGTTGATGACATCCTCGAGGCGGTCCGTCGCGACCCCTCGAGGCAGATCGATTCCGCGTGGCTTTTGTAAGTCGCGAACGACCGCTTTCTTGAGCCACAGTGTGCGTCCGGCATGCCGTGCGGTTCGATCCCCGTGATCCAACAGCAATCGAGCGACACCCGTTCCCACGGTCCCCAGACCGACAATAGCGATGTTTGTTTTTTCCATAACCGCAGATGTTAATCGCGTCGTTCAATGGGGGCGAGACGTCACCCTGAAATCAGCTAAACGTCGTTCGGTTCGTGGTTGGTATCGAGGTCGTCGTCATTCGCCGCGTCGGCGGGAACGAGGTACGCTTGGTTCTCGTGGTCGAGTGTCACCGTGGACACCAGGGGTGTGGTGGAAACGAAGTGCAACGCGACCCAGGAATTCGCGGCAAAGTCACAGGTGACCGAAACCGTGATCTCCCGAGTCGTTTCGTCGATCGTTTGCGGCGAGACATCGAGGGCCATGTAGGAGATGCCATAGGCTTGCAGGAGCGACGCCGCCCTGGCTTCGACGTCCGCAGCGCTGGCGCCGACGATGACGCCGGTTCTGGCCGCTTCGTACGCCGTTTGATCAAGGGCTTGTCGAACATACATGAATCGAGCCAGTTCGAGGCACGCAAAGATCGTCATGAAGAAGACTGATGCGCACACCGTGAACTCAATCAAGTACGCACCGCGGCGGGCTCGACGAGCTCGCGGTGCGATCGCGGCGCGGCGGCCGTGATGTCCCAGACGAACGCGATTCATGGACGCTCGGCGGTGGGTGAAGCTTTGCATGGAACGAATTCTCAATCGACAACGATGAACGTGACGGGTCGCGAGCGGAGATTACTGGGTCAACACGGCGGGTAGGGTTTCAGCGATTTCCGAGAAGACACTTCGCAGCGTCGCTTCGTCGGGCGCGTGGTAGTGGTTACCACCGCCCACCGCCGCAACCGCAATCATCCTGTCCTGATCCGCTTGATCGCTAAACGTGATCGTGTGCACGGTGATGTTGGCTGCCGCCGCGGCGGTCGCCACCTCGATCGGATCGGTTCCTTGGTTCCAGATACCGTCCGTCAAAACGATCATCGTTCCCTTCGCCGTGATGCGAGAGCCGTTGCCGGTTAAAACCTTCACAGCCGCTTGCATTCCCGAGGCGATGTTGGTGTTGCCAATCAATTCCTTTTGACCCATCGCGTTCATCGATGTCGTCAGTTGTGAATAGTCAGTCGTCAATGAGTTGTGCGTGGTGCTGGCAACGCTGCTGTAGAGTCCGAACACGAAGTTGCTACTGTAGCTGACCAACCCCACTTTGACTTCGATCGGCAGGTCATTGAGTTCTTCAAAGAATATTCCGGTGCTGCGGTTGAGTGCCGACCAACGGCTAAGTGTCGGATGCGGTTTGAGGAAGTAGTTTTGGATGATACTTCGTTCGGGGTGCAGTGGGTCCGGTGGGAACGTCCAAGCGGTGTTGCTCATGTCCCATGCCATCGATCCGCTGCGATCGACGAC
>JBBSJZ010000527.1:0-4453 GCA_038256795.1 Pirellulales bacterium
GCCGACGCCGATTCCCGCCAGCGACTCGTATCATCCACAGCCAGCGGATTCGCGGGCGCCATTTTCACTGTTCAATCTCGGCAGCGATCACTGCGTCGACTTGATGGAGTACATTCGGGCGATCGAAGATCACTTGGGCAAGAAAGCGATCATAAACTTCTTGCCGCTTCAACCAGGTGACGTCCCCAGCACCGAGGCGAGCATCGATCGCGCCGAGGCGCTTACCGGATGGCGTCCAAAGACCCAAGTCCGAGAAGGTATTGCCAACTTCATTGATTGGTTTCGCGAATACAAAGCCAGCTCGGTCGGCTAGTCTCCGGCCCAGTCCACGGCACTGAAGTCGTGCTCGCCGTGGGCCGAGTTTCGCTTGATGTGCCAAGATCGAAGGACAGCATCAAGCTCGAGGATACCGTACAGGTGTGGAAACAAAGCTCCACCACGAGACACTTCCCAAACCAGCGACTCGCCCATCGCTTGCGTGGCAACTTCAACAAGCACCACTTCGTCGTGGCTGGTAAAATGCTTGGCCGCCGTTTCTCGAACTTGCCCGACTGCCGAGAAGTGGATGAATCCGTCCGTCAAATCGATCGGTGCGCCGATGAAGTGAGCCTCCGTTTGAAATGCAGCCCACTGAGCCGGTGTGAGAAGTTTATAGATGGCCGACATGAACGAACCTTGGCTACTCTTTCGTCGCAGCGTTAAATGGAACTTCGGTCACACCACGGGCACCGCTAGGTAACCTACCCGTCACGGTGACGTCATCGATCGGGTAACGGCCTGGGACAAACCGCTGGTTCGCCTTGGTCGCAAAAATCTGTTGCGGTAGCACCAGCGTCTCTCCGACTTGCAGCGGTGAATCCTGGTATAGAAAGTATTGTCCGTTCAGATCGAGCGTCACGTTTGTGATCTCAAAGTCCGCCAGGCTCTCAACTACCACGACATCGGTCAGCACCGCACCGCCCCCGTCGCGAGTCTCCACAAAGCGGCGATCAAGCTTCACTTCAACAGGCAGTTTGTGCTCGGCCGCGCGGCCGAATAGCACTGCGTAAAGACTGAGTGAGACGAGCGGCAACAAGCACACCGCCAGCAATGCCATCAATAAGCCGCGTCCGGACAAGGTCACCGTCGGGGCAATTCGGAGCGGTCGGTCGTCGCCCAGTGGAACACGAGCGTTTGGAGAAGAATCCGAACTCGACACTTGAGGAAAATCTGTGCGTGGGTGGCAAGAAGCGAGTCAACGTGACGATTAAAGTGTAGCGACTTGGCAACGAACCATCCCGCGGTAGCGGGTGATGGGCCTTGGGTTGATCACCCGTCAATCAATGAAAAAACCGGTCGACTGAAGTCCGAAAACTCAATCGACCGGCTTTATAGAAGCTTTGACCGGACGGCGGCAAATGCGGAGCCGCTGGGAGAAACGCGAAAGTCTTGGCGTGCTACTGCACTTGCCTTAGTTGACTTGGCGAACCCAAAAAATGATCCCTCTGCCGAAAAGTAACGGCCAAAGCCAGTGCGGGACTTTCTTCAAATCCCACACCTTGATTTTAGACTTGCTGGTGCAGTCATCAAGAGTAGTTCGGGCATTGGCCGCCGGTTCCGCGAGATATTCTTGAAAAAGAGCGAGATTTTTATCGAAACGAAGCGGGCTCGGACATTCCAGTCCACGATCCAGGTCCATCGAAATTCTGGCCGAAAGTGTGAACGCCGCCGAACTGAGGGGGTGGGAGGCGGGGACGCCGAGGGAGGGCTGGAGACCTCCCCGCTGAAGCGGTCAAATCGCGTACCTACCCGGCGTGTTGTCGCCAAGGAAACTACGGCCGAAGTCGTCGAGCGCGTCGAGCGACCCGTGCCATCGCGTCCGTGCTCAGTCCTTAGCGCGAGCAACGATGCCTAAACTCCTTGCATACGACTACTAGATGACCGAGCGTTCGCCCACAAGTTGCGCAGCCTGCTTATGCGCAATTTGCAGTCGCGTCGACTTGAATGAAAAGCTGTTCAAAAAACGGATTTTCTTTTGTCGATCTTGCGCGTCATCGAATCCCCGGAGCAAAGCGTTAGTCGCGGCGAGTTCCCCCTTAGCCTCACGCAGCACTGGGCGAACACTTGGTTTTGGGGTGTCAACATTCGCGAATGGCTTTGTTGTTGCTTTAGCTTGTTCGGTAACGCCCAATGTCGGGCGTTGGAATCCGAGTGACGCAAGTGAATAGAGGGATTGAGATGCAACAAATTCAGAGAAGACAAACGAATGTCGCACGAGCGGGCTTCACGCTCGTCGAACTGTTGGTGGTGATCGCCATCATCGGTGTTTTGGTCGGGCTGCTACTGCCCGCGGTCCAATCGGCTCGCGAGGCGGCACGCCGCATGTCGTGCTCCAACAATCTGAAACAGATCGGATTGGCAATGCACAACTACCACAGCACGTTCAATGTTTTTCCGTCCAACATGGGAAGCCTCGCGCCAGGAATTCCGACCCGCGGATCTTCATGGCTGGTGCAGATTTTGCCTCAAATGGAGCAGACTGCGATTTATGAAAAATTGACTTTCATCGGCACGGACTTCAGCACCCAGGATGGCGTGAATCGCAACTGGGACGTGCTCCAGCAGGCCAGCGTCCCGGGCTACAATTGTCCGTCAAATCCCATGGAACGTGAACGCGTTAACAACGCGAACGCTTTGACAAGGACGTTCGGTTCACCGACCACGTACAAGACCCAGATCGCTGACTACGTCGGAAATGTCGGCTACTACCACACGCCTGGAACGCGTCAGGGTGACCCCCGATGGACTCCCGGCGGACGATCCGATGGTAGCCGAAATGTCTGGACTGGGTACGGCTGGATGCAAGATGCCGGAGTGATTGGCATCAACAACAGCATGTACAAGAACCCTCGATTCGCCAGCATCACCGACGGCACCAGCCAAACCATTGCTGCGGGCGAACATTCGAATTTTATGAAGGATGCCAACGGGACAACTCAATACGACAGTCGTCCGAGCAGCCATGCCGGTGGTGCATGGAACGCGGGTCCCGCATTTCACGGTTGGTTGGGTTGGACAGCCAACGTGACGGCATCAAGGTACCCCATCAATAGTATTTACTCGGGGAACTCGACCCAACGATTCGGGTACACGCTCCACAACGGTTACCGTTCAGCTCACATTGGCGGCGCCATGTTCACCATGGCCGATGGTTCGGTGCGTTTCGTGACCGACAGCATCGACTTCGGTGACATCTTCATGGCGATGTCAGGGCGAAACGACAGTTTTGTGATCAACGAAGTCAATTAGTTTGCCGAACGGTTCGGTAGCTGATTCATCATTAATAATTGAGGAGAGCATTCGATGACGCGTGTTATGAGTTTTTTGCTGCTAGGTTTCGCCGCTTTCGCGGTGGGTGGGTGTGGTGCAAAACTGCCGCCTTTAGGGACCGTTAGCGGTGTCGTGACCCAAGGAGGGAAACCCGTTGAAGGAGTGAGTATTGAATTCGTTCCGGACGGCGGTGGACGCCCCTCCATGGCAGTCACGGATGCCGAAGGCAAGTACAAGACGATGTATCTGCCCGACGCACCCGGTGCGCTCGTCGGTAAGCACACCATCCGATACGAGTTCTTTGGGCCTCAGCCTGCCGAACCGACCGATCCCGACGCGATGTTCGTCCCGTCTCGAAAGCCAGACGCATTGATCGGTGGTAAGCTCGAGCCTGCGATGGTCGAAGTCACCAGCGGTAGCAATCAAATCGACTTTGAAGTCGTTAAGGGCTAACGAGGCATTCGGCGAACATCATGAAACTTTTCTTATGGTTATTCTTTTCGACGCCCCTAGCGGTCGTTATTGGCTGTGCCGAGGCCGAGCGACCGCTGGGGATGGTCACGGGGCGAGTGACTCAAGACGGTGAACCCGTCGGAAATCTTTGTTTAGAATTCCATCCCACATCGGGAGGGCGTCCCTCCTTGGCGATCACGAACCATAATGGAGAGTTCACCGCAATTTATCTTGAAAATGTACCGGGTGCAAAGCTCGGTCAACACTTCATTCGCTACGAGTTAGCCCATCCCGATCCGGTTGGCGACGCGACGCCGGAGGAATTTCTAGCCCTGGGGCGGCGTAGCCTGGGCGAAGGCGTGAGAATGGTACCGACTTAGATTCGGGTCTCCCGCGGTCAAAACGATTTGCAGTTACGGTTGGTGGAGCAGGAAACGTCCACGCCGACGAACCCGATCGCCGATGGAGATTAGCGGCGGCGACGGGTGACCTTGCGGTGCATCGGATTGAGTCGTCGCTTGACTTCCGTGACTTCTTCTTTGGGTGTCTCGTTGACGGTCACGAGCGCCGGTGCGGCTTCGAATCCCTCAATCGTGTCACGGTGCAATTGCTTGTTGATGCGTTGCTCGATACTCGTGAGCACGTCGCCTTCGCCGGGCACGACAAACTTGAACGCGACACCGTCGCGGCC
>JBBSJZ010000528.1:0-4451 GCA_038256795.1 Pirellulales bacterium
ACTGTCACGGCCGGCCCCCGAGCGCAAGGGACGAGAGCTCGACGGGTTCGCCGGGCGGGTTCGCTGGCGCTGCCTTCGCTGGTAGCTTCGCGTCGCCATGGATCCCCACGCCGGCCGAAAGCCCCACCACTCCGCCGATCCTCCCGCTGGCCACCCCGCGCCGGAGGCGTCTGCCGCGTTCGAGGCGCTCGAGCGCGCCGAGGCCGCGATCCGCGCCTTCCTCCCTCGCGTCGGCGGCGAGCCGACGGTCGGCGTCGTCCTCGGATCGGGGCTCGGCGCGTGGGCCGACGCGCTCGAGGGCCGCGTCGCCATCCCCTACGCCGAGATCCCCGAGATGCCCACGCCCAAGGTCGTCGGTCACTCCGGCAACCTGGTGCTCGGCCACGTGGGATCGGTGCGTGTCGCCTGCCTCCAGGGCCGGGTGCACGCCTACGAGGGTCACCCGTTCGACAAGGTGGTGTTCGGCTCGCGCCTCCTCGCGCGCATCGGCTGCCGCACGGTGCTCCTCACCAACGCCGCCGGCGGCATCCGGCGCGGGATGCGCCCGGGCGATCTGATGATCGTCACCGACCACCTGAACCTGATGGGCCGCAACCCCCTCGCGGGACCGAACGAGGACCGGCTCGGGCCGCGGTTCCCCGACATGTGCGAACCGTATTGCCAACACCTGGTGGATCGGACGCTCGCGATCGCCCGGCGCGAGGATATCACGGCGCACAAGGGTGTGTTCGTGGCGGTCGCGGGACCGAACTTGGAGACTCGCGCGGAGTACCGTTTTCTAAGAATGATCGGCGCCGATGTGGTCGGGATGAGCACGGTGCCCGAGACGATTGTTGCCGTTCACTGTGGGATGAAGGTTGTCGGCCTGAGTGTCGTCACGGACATGTGCCTGCCGGACTCGCTCAAGCCCGCCAACGTCGCGGATATCATCGCCATCGCCAACGCCGCGGAACCGAAACTGAGAACGCTCGTTCGCGGCATCGTCGCCGAGGCCACTCAAGTACGCATTGCTTAATCGGGCAAGCTGATGTCGCTTCAATCCGCTGTCCAAATGCTTCGCCAGCGTTTCGGAATCCGCCCCCGAGTCGCCTTGATCCTCGGCAGCGGACTCGGTGCATTGGCGGACCAGATCGAGAACTCGAGATCCACGGCGTTCGCCGACATCCCCGGCTTCGCGGCAGCGACGGCGGGCGGGCATCGAGGCGAGGTGATCGCCGGAACCTTCGCGGGGAAGCCCCTGGTTGCCATGGCCGGGCGATTGCATCGCTACGAGGGCCATTCGAACGACGACGTCGCATTCCCCGTCCGTGTGATGCGTGAACTCGGCGCCGAGGTGCTCATCGCCACGAGCGCGGCTGGCGGCGTGAATCCCAAGCTCGCGGTCGGCGACATTGTCGTGATTCGTGATTGCGTCGATTGGATGCGAGGAGCGAGCCCGCTTCTCGCCATGACGCGTCCGCAACTCGAAGTGGCCCTGCGCCGTGACGAGTGCTTTGACCCCGAGCTGGCGAGAATCGCGATGCAGTGTTCGCGGCGAGAAGACTTCGCGGCGCACGAGGGCACTTACCTGGCGACGCTCGGCCCGACGTATGAAACGCGAGCGGAGTACCGGATGATGCGTCGTCTCGGCGCCGATGTCGTCGGGATGAGCACGGTTCCCGAGGTGCTCGCGGCGAGGGCGATGGACATGCGCGTGGTCGCCTTGTCAATGGTCAGTAATGTGGCCCGGCCCGATGAGTTTGTCGCTGCAAATCATACGGAAGTCCTCCAGGCAGGACGCGACGCAGCGGTTAAGATGGAAGCCATCGTCCGCTCGATCGTTGCGGCCGTCTAATTTTTGGCGCCCCTTCGCCGCCAAACTCGTGCCCATCTCCAAATGACTCATCAACGCCCCGTCGATCCTCGCAAACCCAGCCCGGCGCCGGCGACGGAGGAGGTTGCCGAGTATTACCTATCGCTCGCCGATTTGACGGAAGCGGAACTGCGTGAGTCGATCGCTGAAATCCCTGCCGTGCCCTCCGACGCGACATGGCCCCAGGTTCATGTTTCGGGTGCGAGCGGCCAATCGAGTTCATTGATGCGACTCGATCACAGCATCGTGCTGCATGTGGACGGCAACCTCGGTGACTATGCCTTCGCCCACAACTCGCGTGTCGATATCCGTTTGTCGGGTTCGGTCGGTCACGGTGTCGGCGAGGGCATGCGCAGCGGTTCGATCCGCGTCCGCCAGCACGCTGGTACCGGTGCGGGCGCCGCGATGGTCGGCGGCACACTGGCGGTTTACGGCTCAGCCGGTCCGCGATGTGGTGCGGCGATGCGTGGTGGTGGTATTTTCGTGAAGGGCGACGTCGGTGATGAAACCGGTGTCGGCGCGATCGGCGGCATGATCGTTATCGGTGGTGACGCGGGCGAGCGACTCGGTGACGCGATGAACAATGTCACCGTCTTCATCCGCGGGGCCGCCGCGAGTCTCGCCGCCGGCGTGACGGAGGCACCGCTGCGAAAACGCGAGCAACTGCGTCTGGGTCTGCTCTTGATCAACGCTTCCATTCGCGGCGATGCGACCGAGTTTCGACGGATTGTCCCGATCGCCATGCTCGAAGCCGAAGAAGCACGGCGTGGCGAAGTCAATCCGAACTGGCGATAAATACCGATGCTCAACTCAGACTCACTCGCCCCCTTGTGTTTGTTACCGCCGTTGATGGACAACGCGTGGCGTCGACTCGCGCCACCGCCGACCTCGCACTCGATCACGCGGCATGACAACTCGCTAATCGAGTTGCCACTGCCACTGTTTTGGTTTGATCCACCGTGGCATCGTCTCGCCATCGAGACCGCCGATGCGCTCGCCGCGTGCGTGGCCCAAAACGGAATCACCGTCTCGGCGCTGAGTCGTGACTTGGCGGCCCCTGGTAGCGATTCCGCTTTCTTGAATGCGGCGTCGCATCCCATGTCGACTCGCATGTTGCCCTATCGGCCGGAACGCTACGGGTTGCTCGCCGACGACTTTGATCGTTGCGTGATTATCGATCTGAGACTCGCGGTCGGACGTGACGATTCGGGAGCACACGTGTTCTCAAAAAGCCAAATTCAACGCTGGGAAGCCACGACGGATGCGGCTCCCGTAGCGGGTGGAAGCTGGGTCCCGGCGATGTCGTTTCCACCCGATGTGGTTTCACTGGAGGCGCTCGGCCAGAAAATCATCCAACTGCGCAAACTGTCGCCATCCTCCGCGATCTTCGCCTCACTCGCGCCCTTCCGCGCCGCCGCAGAAATCCGTCGCTTGCTCCAGGGCCAGGGTGATCCCGAGCAATTGCCCGACGGCATCATCGTCCGGCTCGACCAAGCCGATTTCACACCACTGCAACTCGCCCAGCAAACCGGTTTGCTCCGCAAGGTCATCGACAATGCGTGCCCGAGGAAGCTGCAGCTTTGGGTCGTGCCCGGATCGATCACCCCCGGCGATGCGGCAAAGTTGGTCGCCCTCGGCGCCGATGCGGTGGCGGTCGATCACTGGTGCGACGACTTGGTCCAAGAACTGGCCAACCCGAGTGAAGCGACCGCGGCGAGCTTCGGCTACTCGAGTCGTGGCATCGTGATCACTAGCGAAT
This sequence comes from Pirellulales bacterium, assembly GCA_038256795.1. Lineage (GTDB taxonomy): Bacteria > Planctomycetota > Planctomycetia > Pirellulales > Pirellulaceae > JBBSJZ01. The sequence continues at coordinate 3,612 of JBBSJZ010000528.1, forward strand.
CGGCACGAAAGCTCCTCGACGGCTGGGTCACCGACACACTCGCACCGAGCGTGACTCGTTTCTTGGGCCTGTGTCGCTCGATTGACCCGGACCCCGAGCATCGACTGGGAAGCTTCGACCCCATGTGGGCGGACACGCTCCGCATCCAGCGACTGGGATGAATCCATCCGCTGGGTTTCGTGTGGCCTAAATGCCGGTTCAGTGTGGTTTGAATGCTGCGGCGTCCGCGTCGCTCGGCATCCGCCAATCACCCCGCGGCGATAGACTCACCGAGCCCACCTTGGGGCCATCGGGAACGCAATTACGTTTGAATTGATTGGCAAAGAATCGATCGATGAATCGCGTCAGCGTGGTTTCGATTTCGGCATGGGAGTAGGAACGAGAGAACTTCGCGTGCTGGGCCAAGTAGATGATCTTCTCGAAACTCGCCCCGTAGCGAACGAAATGGAACAGAAAAAAATCGTGCAGCTCGTAATCGCCGAGTTTCGCCTCGGTGCTCTGGCGCAGTTCACCGTCGGCTCCTGGCGGCATCAGTTCCGGTGAGATCGGAGTATCGGCGATACGGTGCAGCACCTCGCTCAGCTTGCCCTCGAAGTGATGGTCCGCAGCAAAGCGAACCAGGAACCTGACGAGCGTCTTGGGGATGGACGTGTTGACGTTGTACATCGACATGTGGTCGCCGTTGTACGTTGACCAACCGAGTGCCTGTTCACTCATATCGCCAGTGCCGAGCACAAAGCCGCGACTCATGAGCAGCATCGTGCGAATGCGAGCTTGCACATTCTCGAACTTCAAATCCGAAGCGTCGTCGTCCGTTTGCTGGAGTGCCATCTGCAACGA
>JBBSJZ010000529.1:0-4446 GCA_038256795.1 Pirellulales bacterium
GGTCGCATCCTCGCACGCGGGCGCGAGGTGAGAGTCCATCCGCTGCCGAGTTCCAGAGCTACGACACCAGGTCGCATCCTCGCACGCGGGCGCGAGGTGAGAGGGCGTTGCGCCCATCCGGCTCCAGTCCCATTTGGGGTCGCATCCTCGCACGCGGGCGCGAGGTGAGAGGGCGTCCATTTTAGAACCAATTGGTTCTATTTCGTCGCAGCCTCGCACGCGGGCTCGACGTGAGGGTGTACAAGAGAGTGTACAGAATGTCCGCCATGGCGGACAAGTTGCATCAGTCGTACCGATCCCACGGTCACTGCGACGGCACCCTCACGGCACCCGGCGATTCACGGCACTGGTGAGACGGTTTGCGAGCGGTGCCCCGGATTGGCGATTGCACGGACCAACGGGTGCTTGGCTCGCTGGTCTTTTCGCTGGTGTTTTCATCAGTGGTGTGCGTTTAACCGGTGACCTGCGATTGCGTTTGCCACCACCAACTTGACGAAACGGCGTCACTTGGGCCTACACACATCAAAGTGTGTACTGCACAAATCCCTTGCAATTAGTGCATTCCTTTGCTAGCATATGCAACGAAGGGCGAGACGCTCAAACGTCAAAACCTTTATAAAGAAAACAGCGATTTACTGTCGTTTTTCGGTACTTTCATAAGCCGGTTGTCACGGGTTCGAGTCCCGTCTTCGCTATCAGTCCACTCGGACCCTGCCCGACGGCGACCCTTCAATCAGTGGGCGGCGGTCCACTCGCAAAACCTCGGCGGCAGAAAAGATCGGCGGCAGAAAAGATCGTCGGGGACGCGGTCGAAACACGAGCGTCGCTCGGGTACAATGAGGCGATCGCGAATCGAGCCTTCTCAGCGAACCCGCCGGATACTTTAGCCCCATGTTATCACCCAGACTCCTTGTTGCGTGCTGGGTCTTGGCCTCGCTCGTCACCGGCCTATCAACGGCAGTCGTGCGGGCACAAGCGTTCAACCCGCAGGATCTCGCCTTCTTTGAGACCAAAATCCGCCCGGTGCTCGTCGAGCATTGTTACGGTTGCCACAGTGCCAAGAGCGATTCAATCAAGGCGGGCTTGCGCGTCGACAGCCGTCAAGCACTGCTTCGCGGCGGTGACTCGGGGCCCTCGATCGAGCCCGGCGATGTCGACACATCGCTGCTGCTAGGAGCGATACGCTACGAAGACTACGAGATGCCGCCGCAGGGAAAGCTCGATGCGTCGGTAATTGCGGACTTCGTTGATTGGATCCAACGTTCTGCACCCTGGCCGGATGAGCCTGAACCTACGACCGAAACGTCGACTGCGAAAATTTTCGATCTTGAGCAGCGACGTGCTGAGCACTGGGCATGGCAACCTGTTCGCGATTCGTCGCCGCCGGACGTGTCCAGCAACGCTGCTGGTGCACTAACTCGGCCCAGTGACGTCGATCGATTTTTGCTCGCCAAGTTGGAGCAGCAAGGTATCTCGCCCGCGCCAGGCGTCGATCGACCAGCGCTCGCCCGACGGATCGCCATGGATATCACCGGATTGCCTCCGTCGCCGGATGAGGTGCGTGAGTTTGCGAGCGATGAACGCGAGGACGCCCTGCAGCGTTTCGTTGATCGCCAGCTTGAATCACCGGCGTTCGGCGAACGATGGGGACGGCATTGGTTGGACTTGGTGCGTTACGCCGAATCGCGTGGTCACGAATTCGACCCGGATACCCCGGCGGCGTATCAGTACCGTGACTATGTGATCCGGGCGCTCAATGCCGACGTTCCCTACGACCAATTCGTCCGCGAGCACATCGCTGGTGACTTGATCGACATGCCGCGGTTGAATTCGGAATCCGGTTACAACGAATCAGTTCTTGGCACTGGGTTTTGGTTTCTTGGCGAGTGGGTGCATTCACCCGTGGACATTCGTAAGGACGAATCGGACCGCTTCGACAATATGATCGATTGTTTCTCCAAAACATTCCTGGCGGTTACCGTCAGTTGTGCCCGTTGTCACGATCACAAGTTCGATGCAATCTCGACCGACGACTACTACGCATTGTCCGGATACTTGCAGAGCAGTCACTTTTCGCACGTCCCGTTTGAGTCCCTCGAGATCAACCGGCAAGTCGCTGCGGCGCTCGAGCTTCTCGACGTCGAGTATCAACAACGACTCCGCGAAGAACTGGATCGGCTCATCGCCCTGGATCCGCTCCCGTCGACAAGGCTCCGCGGTGTGACACCCATCGCACCTTCAACCGGTGACGTGGTCTTCGATTTCACCGGCTCGACCAGCGACAATGGCAAGGACGGGGATATTGAATCGGAAGCGAAGTATTTCACGACGGGCTTTGCTTACCGTGATCGACCGACGCTGGCGGGCGACTGGATCATCGAGTCGGTCAATGGCCAACCGGCGGCCACGATCGCGGTTTATGGCAGCGTCAGAAATGACTCATTTTGGCACGGGCTCGAGTTCGAGTCGGACAAGGAAATCAACAGCCCGCGTCACTTCGTCTCTTCGCCCGGATCGGGTGCGATGCGAACGCCATCGTTCGAGCTGACCCAGCCCAGGGTGTCGCTCCAAGTGCGCGGTGCCGGACAAATTTTCGCCTGTGTCGATTCCCACCGCCTCGTCGCGGGACCGTTGCATGGCGAGACACGGGCCACGGTGAAGCGAGCGGATGCCGATCCGATTCGCTGGGTGACGTTGAACTTGGAACGCTACCTCGGGCATCACCTGCATCTCGAGTTGACGCCGGAGGAAAGCGGATCACTCGAGCTGTTGCAAGTCGTCCAGCATGAGATCGCGATCGACGCTGATGACGCCGCGTTCGACGACGCCGTCGCAGTCGCGCGCAGTTGGCTGCCGGAGTTGATCAAGCGGGTGGGCGCCGAATCGGCTTCGGGACTCATGACTCTTCAATCACAATGGATTGAGCGTCGCGGCATGTTGAGGTCCCAGGTCAAGAATCGCTCGCGATTGGCGATGGTGATGATGGACGGTCGTGGTGAGGACGACCGGCTGCTCATCCGTGGCAATGCGTCGACTCCCGGTCGAGTCGTGCCTCGGCATTTCTTGTCCGCGATTGACCCGTCGCCCCTTCGCGATCCGAACGCCAGTGGTCGACTCGAGTTGGCGAGCGCGATCACGTCGCCCAACAATCCGCTTTACTCGAGAGTCATTGTCAACCGTGTTTGGCATCATCTCTTCGGTCGCGGTATTGTGCCAACCGTCGACGATTTCGGAGTCCTCGGCGAGCGACCGACACATCCCGAGTTGCTCGACCACTTGGCAACTTGGTTCATGGGTGACGGACAATCGATCAAGCGGCTCATTCGTAAACTGGTGCTGACCGATGCCTATCAACGTTCGGGCCAGATCGTCGGCGACGCCCAGCGACATGATCCGGGTAATCAATGGTATCACCATCGCGCTCCCAAACGTCTCGAGGCCGAAATTATACGCGATTCGCTACTGGCCGTTTCTGGACAACTCGATCCGCGGCTGTATGGCGAGTCGATTCCGATCCACTTGACGTCATTCATGGACGGTCGAGGCCGTCCCCCCGCGAGCGGCCCGATCGACGGCGATCGTCGCCGTTCCATTTATGTCGGAATCCGCCGCAATTTTGTCTCCCCCTTCATGCTCGCATTCGATACACCGGTTCCGTTCAGTACGATGGGCCGCCGCACGGTGTCCAACGTACCGGCGCAAGCATTGATCTTGATGAACGATCCGTTCGTTTCCGAACTCGCCAAGGCATGGGCCAGCCGATTGATCGATGCGGAGCCCGAGAACGCGGCCGCTCGCGTCGAATTATTGTTTCAAACCGCGTTCGCGCGACCGCCAACACCGCCAGAGTCCGACGTGACACTCCGCTTCGCTTCGATCCAAACAAGTGGTGAACTCGCTGCTTGGACGGCGATCGCGCACGCGATCTTCAATAGCAAGGAGTTCATCTATGTCCCGTGAGCCAAGTCACGCTACTCCGCATCATTGTGGTCGCTACCGCGCCGCATCCATCTCACGACGTGACATGCTCCGAGGTTGCTTCTCCGGCATGGGATCGGTCGCGCTCGCGGCGATGACGAATCGGGCTGCCCCAGCCGCCGCAGGACCCACGCGGCTCGTCTCACCGCACGGGTCGCACTTTACCCCGCAGTGCAAGAGCGTGATCTTTCTCTACATGGATGGCGGACCGTCTCAAGTCGACACGTTTGATCCCAAGCCGGCGCTGGATAAGTACAACGGCCAAGACCCAGGTCAATTCTTCAAGGTCGCGCCGACCCAATTCAATAACAATGGCACGGTGCTCGCAAGTCCTTGGAAATTCCAGCGTCATGGTGATGCTGGGATGCCGATGAGCAGTTTGTTTCCGCACCTGGCGACGTGCGCCGATGAGCTGTGTTACGTTCGCTCGATGACGTCTGAGTTTTCAGAACACACCTTCGCCAACTA
>JBBSJZ010000530.1:0-4443 GCA_038256795.1 Pirellulales bacterium
GAGAGATCGCGGCATTGCTTTGCCGAGAATTGACCAACGCCTCATTAGCCGAGCTTTCAACCGCATTTGGTTTGGCGCATCCAGACAGTTCCGCCAACTTAGCCAAGAAGGCGAAGCGGCTACTGGGCGATTCTAAAAAGTACAAAAACAACTACCATAGAATTAAAGAAACATTGCTGAAAACCGAAAACCAAGCCTGACCCCTGCGCGAAGCCCCCTGGGTGATGAAATGACCGCTTTCGAAGCAACAATTGAGAACGGCCAGGTGAAGATCGATCAAAGGGGTCAGGACGATCTACGATTCTTTTTGGAGCAAACTCCCAGACGCCCCGTTCCCGACAAGGACACTCATGCCCAGGCACAAGCGAGCTGATGAAGCCGGTTCAATCTACAACGTGTTGAATCGTGGAAATGCGCGGCAGGCGGTCTTTCACCAGGTCGACAACTATCAAGCGTTCCTGCGCGTGTTGGGCGAAGGACTAGCACGCTATCCCGTGGAATGGTTTTCGTGCACGCTGATGCCGAAGCTTTCGAGTATGAGGCGACCGGCGAGTCGGTTTATCCGAGAGCCTGGGTTGCCAACAGCGGCATGTGGTTGACGCAGTATCGGATTCCGCCCTACGACGAAGTGGAAAGGACGCCGGGCGATTGGAAGTTGATTCCAGTGCAGAAAAATCCCTTTAAGTATCTCAATGCCGGTCAGCGAATTCTTGAAAAAATGGTTGGAAATAATGTCCAATCGAAGGCGGGGTCGGCAGATTTTCTAGTAATGACTGTGACAGACAATGATTCGAACGACCATGAGCATTTCATGCGACACTTCCTGGAGTGTCAGCGGGAGTTGTTGCGCTATGTGATGTGCTTCGTTCCCAATGCGCACGACGCACGCGACATTGTGCAAAATACTGCGGTCGCCTTGTGGAAAAAGCACGCAGACTATGATTCTTCGGAACCGTTCCTGCCGTGGGCCTGCCGGTTCGCCCTTAATGAGACCCGCATGTTACTGCGAACGAATCAGCGTTGGAAACATTTCCTGGATGATGAGACAATCAGCATTTTGACCGGTCGTCGCCAAGAACTGACAGAGGACTTGGACGAGCGGCGGATTTATCTACGGGATTGTTTGAACGCGTTGCCTGAGAAGCACAAGGTGATTGTGGAGGGGTATTATTTCAATGACCTCGCTGTCGAGACGCTCGCGAATTCGTCCGGGCGGAATATCGACGCTATTTACAAGTCACTGCAGCGTATCCGCTCGATCTTGCTGGAGTGCGTTCAGCGACGGCAGCAGTCGGCCTGGGAGGCGGGACGATGAATCAAAACCTACATCGCCTGATTTCCGCAGCCTGCGACAATCGGGCAACGGAAGCGGAGTTGACGCAGTTGGCCCAGTTGTTGCGCGACGACTCGCTGAACCGCGATGAATATCTGCGGTACGTCGATCTTCATGCCGCACTTGCCGACGAGGCTTTACCCGCGACTGCGTTCGACCTCGTGGATTATCGATCGGCGGTTGCGACTCATGGCTCTCGCCGCCGAACTGCCCGCGCGTTGATGGGCAATCGCAGCAGAAAAACACTTCTACTGGTCGCGGCGGCATTGGTCATCGCGGTGGTCGGGGTTTTCCAGTGGAATTCGATTGGGCGAGATTTGGCGGCCCTTCCGGGACCCATCGCCGTCGCGAGTGAGCCTTCGTTGGCGACAATGCTCTTTTCGGAGGATTGTCGTTGGCCTGGGCAGGAGATTTCTGAAGGGCAGCGATTGAATCCGGGGCGGATCGACCTGGAGAGCGGAACGGCGGTGTTGAGATTCGACGGGGGTGCGGAATTAATTCTCGTGGGTCCTGCCGCAATCGACCTGCAAACACCAGGACGCGTTCTGGTTCATCGCGGAGATATCGTCGTGCGTGCAACGGACGGCGCGGAGGGATTCGTCGTCACCACTCCCACGAGCCGGGTGGTCGATCTAGGCACTGAGTTTGCCGTGAAGGTTGATTCAACCGGAGAGACCGAGGTCCATGTGCTCGAAGGCGAAGTCAGCTACCGCGGCCTGCATGTCGCCGACGAGTTGTCCCGGATCCTGCGGGCGGGTGAAGGGGTCGCGATCGACGAGAATGGTCATCCTCGTTCGGTTCCGATGAACTCGTTGCGTTTTCAGGATTTCGTCAACCAGATCAATCCTCGATCGCGAGTGGACCTGCTAACCGTTTACGAAGGGTTCAATTACTCGCCCGGTCGATTGCCGCTGAGTCACAGCACGGTGGGTCGTGGATGGGCAGGGCCGTGGCGGCACTTGCTTTCGACAGGGACTTCGCGGGCGGGCGACGATGCGACAGCAGGCGAACTGACGATCGTTCATCGTGAAATTCAGGTCCCATGGCCGGTTCCCGGCGGCCGGTTGGGCATGCTCAAGTTGCCGGATGGGGCGTCAACCTATATACGTGAGATGACGCGGCCGATTGATCTGGACGCCAGAACGGCCACCTTCTTCAGCGTGATGATTGCTGCGGAGCCCATCGCCGCTACAGGTCTCGATGGAACCAAACCACCAGCGACTCGCAATGCGGAACGGCTGAGTTTGACCATTGCAAGTTCGGATGATCCTGCGGATACGAGCATCGCATTCGGATACACTAAGAATTTCATTCCGTTCATCCAGCTCGCTAACGGATCCAAGTTCGACAGCCCTCTGACAATGCCGCCCACACGCACTTCGTTGTGGATTGGCAAGATCGTATCGCGGCCCGGCGGCGATGACGAAGTGAGTCTGCGAGTTTATGGCGAATCCGATTCGCTCGATTACGCTGAACCGGCAACGTGGCATGTCGACAGTCGCAATGTCCGGTTGTCCGGTACGTTGGACAGAATCGTTCTTCACAGCGAAGGCCCGAATGCCAAGATCATCGACGAGTTACGATTGGGGCCCACGTGGCGCTCGGTCGCTCCCATTTCCGTTGAGACTGCTCTGGAGAATCAGGAATAATGATGAGAAGTTCGACGACGTTTTCGACGTTCATTGCAACGTGCGTCCACTGTCTTCACACGCTGGCACTTGGTGTGTGCGGCTATGGTGCCGCCGCAACTGCCTTGGGCGATGACGGCGTGCTTGAAGACAAATTGGCCGACGCCTCCGCGATCGATCGTTCTTTTCTTGAGCAACATTGCATTTATTGTCACGACGAATCCGCCAGCGAAGGGGGATTAAATCTGGAGGATTTGAAATTAGATGCGGCCGATCCGGTCGGACTTGCGCGTTGGGCGAAGGTCTACGATCGCGTGGCGGCAAGAGAAATGCCGCCTGAAGATGAGGAACAGCCCGACGAGGTTGACCGAGAGAGCTTCGTCAATCGAATGAGTGGAGCGCTGACTGTGGCGTGGAAGGAGCGTTATCTGAATCGGGGTCGCGTGGGCGGGCGACGCCTCAATCCGCTCGAGTATGAGAATACGATGCGGGATCTGCTGGCCGCTCCGTGGTTGCAATTGAAGGAGATGTTACCGCCCGATCCCGTGGCTCACGGGTTTGACAACGTGGCGGATGCGCAGGAAATCTCCTACGTGCAATTGGCTCGCTACTTGGAAGCCGCCGAGGTGGCGATCGATGGAGCGATGCGGTTGCGCCCCGCTCCGAAGCCGAGCCTGGTGCGGACTTGGTTCTCGGAGGAAGGCCGCTATCTGGACAAGGATTGGAAGGAGCGATATGGCAGCCTTGATAATCGTCCGGAGTGGACATGGTTCTTTCAAGAACCCAACAGCGCCCAAACGCCGCGACACATCCGCAACACCTCTCAACGAATCCCCGGTTGGTATCGGTTTCGCGTTCGTTGCCGCGCGGCTCTGTACGACAAAGGGGAACTGTTGCCGCCCGAGAAAGGGCAAGTGGCTTGGATCACGACTGGAGCGAAGCAGACCCTGGCGAAGTTCGACGTGCCCGAAGGCGAAGCTGGAGGTGTCGTCGAGTTTACCGCTTGGCTCCAGGAAGATGAGATGCTCGATTTCGTCTGTGCGACGATGGACGACCGCATGATCTCATTCCCGACTAAAAACAAAAATGATGCCAAGATCCAGCGGGGAGCTCGAGAGCGTTTCTTGAAGGGCTATCGCGGCCACGGAATCGCGGTGGACTGGTTCGAGTTGGAGGGGCCGTTCGCGGATGAAGCTTGCGAAGGGAACTCCAATGACCCGCGATGGCCGTCGGAAAGTTGTCGACAGATGTTCGGCGATTTGCCCATCGAGCCTTGGACGCAGTCGAGCGGGCTGCGTCCGCCTGAGCCGCTCAATCAACCCGATCTGACGGCAAACAAACACGGGCTTCGCGAAACGTTTCAATTGCCGCCGCAGATGGTGATGGTCGTCTCGAAAGCGCCACTCGACGACGCCGAGAGACTCCTACGTGACTTCATGAAACGGGCTTACCGGCGTCCACCGGAAGAGTCAGAAGTGCGGC
>JBBSJZ010000531.1:0-4419 GCA_038256795.1 Pirellulales bacterium
GACGGACACGATGTCGGTGCACTCCTGGTGACCGACGAGATCAACGTTCGCTATGCGAGCGGCTTCACCGGCGACAGCTCTTACCTACTCGTCACGCCCGACACCGCCACGATGCTCAGCGACGGTCGTTACGCGACCCAGTTGCAGCAGGAGTGTCCGGAACTTCGTCATGCCGTGCGGATGCCGAGCAAACCGATGCTGCGATTGCTGGCGGAGCAAATTGCTGCGCTCGGTGACATTCGTGTCGGATTCGAGTCGCACTCGGTCAGCGTCGCAATGCATCGTGGCATGCGTGAGCACGAGGCGATGAAAGAGATGTGCTCGGGAGTCACTTGGATCGAGACGACCGGAGTCGTTGAGTCGTTGCGTTTGATCAAAGACGCGAATGAAGTCGCCTTGATTCGTCGCGCGATCGACATTGCCGAGCGGACGTATCGCTCAGTGACCGCGAAGTTGCGCGGTGATTGGACGGAGCTCGAGATCGCTCACGAAATGGAATCGACCATGCGAGTGCTCGGCGCCGAAGGGGTTAGCTTCGCAGCCATTATCGCCGCGGGGCCCTCGGGTGCTCTGCCGCACTACCGACCTCGCAAGGTCACACTCGCGGACTCAGCCAGTTTGCTAATGGACTTCGGCGCCAAGTACTGTGGCTACGCCAGCGACATCACGCGGACACTGAGCCGTCGATCGCAATCAACGTCGAGCGGCGGATCAGGCGATCGATTCCGCCGAGCGTACGACGCGGTGCTCGAAGCGCAACTTGCTGCGATCGATGCGATAGCACCCGGTGTGCCGTCCAAAGAGGTCGATGCGATCGCCCGCGGCGTGTTGGAACGACACGGGCTCGGCGACGCGTTTTTACACGGACTCGGTCACGGGATTGGGTTGCAAATCCACGAATCGCCACGAATGTCTGCCATCAGCGAAGAAACTCTCGCGGCCGGAATGGTCGTCACGGTCGAGCCAGGAGTCTACTTCGCAGGCGAATTCGGGATTCGGATTGAGGATGATGTACTCATCACACCGGGGGGTAGGGAAGTTCTCACCACTCTCGGTAAGGGACTCGATGATTGTCCGTTGATGCTGTAAAACTTTGACTGGCGAATTTTCGGGGTGCCACGTAAGTTAGTTCCAACAAGCATTCGGAATCGCTAGTGATGACTGATAGAACCGATGGTGACAAAAGAATGAGTAAGGGCGGCAAACCGACGGGCGACGTGTTCGATATTGAACGCATTCGCCAGATTGTGGAGTTGATGGAAGAACACGAGTTGAGCGAGGTCGACCTGCAACAGGGTGACGACAAAATTCGCTTGGCTCGCGGGTCCGCCGCTCCGCTCTACATGCAAGCTCCCGTGGCCCATGCGGCGCCAATGGCCGCGGCGGCAGCGCCACCGCCATCCGGTGCTGCTAACGCGGCATCCGCGGGTACGTTCACGATCAATGCACCGATGGTCGGTACGTTCTACGGTCGTGCGAACCCGGATTCCGAACCGTTTGTCAAAGTCGGCTCAATCGTCACTGAAGACACCGTCATTTGCATCGTCGAAGCCATGAAGGTGTTCAACGAGATCCCGGCGGAGTGTCGTGGCAAGATCGTCGAAGTGCTGGTGGGCGACCAACAGCCCGTCGACTTCGGCAAGCCCTTGTTCCGCGTCGAGAAATTGGCTTAAGACGATGTTTCAACGAATTCTAATCGCTAACCGTGGTGAGATTGCGCTGCGCGTGATTCGCGCCTGTCGCGAGATGGGTATCAAGTCCGTCGCCGTCTACAGCCAAGCCGACGCCGATTCGATGCACGTCCGACTCGCCGACGAGGCCTATTGCGTCGGTTCGGCACGCAGCGTCGATAGCTACCTCAAGATCGACCAAATCATTGCCGCCGCCGAAGTGGGCAACGTCGACGCGATTCATCCCGGTTACGGTTTTCTCGCCGAGAACGCGCACTTCAACGAGGTCTGTCGGAGCAGCGGTTTTGAGTTCATCGGCCCTAGCCCCCAGGCGATGGAGGCGCTCGGCGACAAGAACACCGCCCGGTCGATGGCGATCAAGAACAAAGTCCCGGTCGTTCCCGGCAGCGACGGCCTGATCGACAATGACAAGATCGCCATGGAAACGGCCAACAAGATTGGTTATCCCGTGCTGATCAAAGCGACGGCTGGCGGTGGCGGCAAGGGCATGCGAGTTGCCCAAGACGAATCGATGCTCAAAACGGCGCTCCAGCAAGCGAGGACCGAAGCCCAGGCGGCGTTCGGCAACGGTGGCGTTTATTTAGAAAAATACGTCAGCCGACCCCGACACATTGAAGTGCAAGTCATTGCGGACTCGCACGGAAACGTGTGTCACCTATTCGAACGCGATTGCAGCGTCCAGCGGCGGCACCAAAAGTTGATCGAAGAATCACCGAGCCCGCAACTGCCCGAGGATCGACGCCAAGCCATTTGCGAAGCGGCCGTGCGAATGATCCGCGGCGCGGATTACACCAACGCGGCGACCGTCGAGTTCATCGTCGACAAGGAAGACAACTTCTACTTCATCGAGGTCAACGCGCGGATTCAGGTCGAACATCCAGTGACCGAAATGGTCACCGGCATCGACCTAATCAAAGAACAAATTCGCGTCGCAGCCGGATTGCCCCTGTCTTTTTCCCAAGGCGATATCGTGGCCAAAGGTGCGGCGTTGGAATGTCGCATCAACGCCGAGAACCCCGATCGCAACTTTCAGCCGAGTCCCGGCAAGATCGAACAGATCTTCGCACCCGGCGGTCTCGGTGTCCGATTTGACTCGCACGTCTACGCCGGCTACACCGTTCCGCCGCATTATGATTCGATGATCGGCAAGTTGATCGTCCATCGTCCGACACGTGAAGAAGCAATTGCAACGATGCGGCGGGCTTTGGCGGAGTTGCAAGTCACTGGAATCACGACGACCGCGGGATTCCATGATCGGGTGCTGCAACATCCCGAGTTCGTCGCCGGTACCCACGACACGACATTCGTTGAACGCGAGTTCCTCAAGGGCTGAGCCCACCTAATTCGCGTGCTTCGTCGCCGTTCGTTTTACCGTCTTCAGCAACAGCACGTTCTCGTCAAAGAACTCCTTGATCTCGCCGGAAACAGTCCATTGCGAGTCGGCTTGATCGGCTCGAACCGCATCGACGACCCTCTGCAGCATCAGATTCTCGCTAACGAGCAACTGCGGCAAGTCGGCTGACGTGATCGGTGTGTCCAATGATTGGTATTGCTTGAGCAAATGGTTCTTCGTGCGGGTCGTCGACGTGACAACGGCGACGCTCTTCCCCGACGGCGTTCGCGCCCCGAAGATTGTCGAATTCACGGTCGTCGTTTTTGAAGACTCTGGTTCGACGGCCCCAGCGCTGCCCGCGGCGGTGCGACTCAAATCGAGTGGACGATCCGGAATGAATGCCCAGCGGCGGCCCACCATCGCGAATCGACCAGTGATGCCTTCGACGAGAGTGCCTTCACGGAAGTGGCGAGCCTCGCTGTCGGTCGGAGATGACGCATCAACGGTTGCGTCGGCTCTGCCAAGCGTGGGGACCAACGGGGGCGTATCGCCGTAACCCTCCCCTGCAACACTTTGCGACGTGGGTGGGACAGTCATGCAAACACTAAAAATTGCGACCTGAGCGATCGTCCGCAGCGTTTTGCTGAAATGCATCGGTGAGCGCACCCAGAGAATGAACAGAGGAATCAATAGAAACATGGTCGCACCCAATCCAGAGATAGCGAAGCGATCCATCGGCTGAGAACTCGCGGCGCGCCCCAGCCTCGTGCTGTCCACCGTTCACGGTGCGCGTCAATGACCCCGCGGCATCGCGATCGCGTGCAGACTGATGACGGTGCCAACGGCGATGAAGGCGAGTCCAAACCAGCGGGGTGGCGTGACTCGCTTCATCGGTTTTGGGTGGACTTGCATCATGAACGAAGTCATGGTGTCGTTGCTCGCCACCGGCGTGTTCTTCGTCACTTTCGCTAGCACACGTGTCGCCGGTTCATTGAGCACAAACGAGTCGACCATGCGGAATTGGAACCCCAGCAGAACGAGCAGGACGCCGAGGAGGAAGTAGCGGTTGCGATTCATTTCCATGGTTTCTTGTAGGCCCTTCGAGGGTAATGCGAGGACGAATATCGTCGCAGTTACCTTCATCGACCGTCGTGAAACCAGCCCTGAAGCAGTTTCACTCGGCGACGCGTCAAGCGGCGTCTGTCGATTGAACCAGCCCTGCATGAGCAAAAAATGAAATCACACCTGAAATTGAATTGACACCTATTCGATTGCGCGCTGCGGTCCGATTCAGAAAATCCGATGACATTTTCAAGTCTTACCGAACCAGCTTCCCATCAAACTCTCGAGATTCGTACGAAAGCCACCCAAGGCAGAACCGTCGAGTAGGTGCGA
>JBBSJZ010000532.1:0-4401 GCA_038256795.1 Pirellulales bacterium
CGCGTTCTCGATTTACTTTGGCAAGATCTCGGGAGTGTTGCTGTTCAGCTTGTTGGTGTTGCTTTGCAGTTTACCGGCGTCGGCGGCATGCTTCGCGATGGGCGGAATCGACCTGACCGAGCAGTTGGGGTTGTTGTATTTGATTTTATTGTTGCTGGTGATCCAGTATGCAACGCTCGGGATGCTCGTGAGTAGCTACGTTCAATCGGCGGATGCCGGTGTGCGGATCACGTACTCGGTGATTCTGGGCATGTTTTTTTTGACGTTGGCTCCAGCCGCTTTCTTCCCGGGCGCGGGCGGAATGCTATCGACGATCACGGGGTGGCTGCGAAATATCTCCCCCATCCCGTCGGTGATGGAGATTATGGGGCACAGCGGCGTTGGCTCGGCGGGTCTCAAGGTGGAGTCGACAACCGGCGAATTCATTCTCTTGACGCTGTTGTCCAGTGCGGTCTTTGCCGGCATCACGTTATCGCGTTTCAATTATCGCATCTTTGATTCGTCGCGGGCCAAGGGCGTGATCACGAACGAGCGCGGTTTCGCGGCTCGTACTGCCAGACGTTTCTTGTATGTCGTCGATCCCCAGCGTCGAAAAGCCGGGATTCCTTGGTACCTCAATCCTGTGATGGTCAAGGAATTCCGTTGCCGAAAATTCGGTCGATCTCAGTGGTTGTTGCGATTGATTTCTGTTTGTGCTGTCGCGTCCATGGTCGTCACGTTCGCGGCGGCGACGAGTGCGACCTCGTGGGGCGTCGCCATGATCGGTGGTTTGATGGTGGTGTTGCAGGTCATCTTGGTCGTCGTGCTGACACCGAGCTTGGCATCGGGATTGATCAGTGGTGAGCGTGACGGAAGCGGTTGGGAACTCTTGCGTTTGACGCCGCTATCCTCGTTTCGCATTGTGAGCGGCAAGGTGCTCAGCGTTGTTTGGACATTGGGTTTGGTGCTGATGGCAACCTTGCCCGGTTACTTGATCATGATTTTGATCGAACCGGTGATGTGGCTGCAGGTCAATTTCGTATTGATTTGCTTGGTTTGGACGGCGATCGAAGCGCTCGCGGTCAGCGCTGCCGTGGGCAGTTTGTTTCGCAGCACTGCCGTCTCAACAACCGCAACCTATGTGTCGGTGATTGCATTGTTTTTGACACCGATGCTGGTGTGGCTCGGTCGCGACGCTCCGTTCGGGCACGACACCGTGCAAACGGCACTACTAGCGACGCCGGTGGGCGCGGCACTGAATGTGATCGGAGCACCCGGTTTTGAGAATTATGATTTATTGCCGACGGCCTGGTGGGTCGCGGCAACCGTTTCCGGCGTGATGTTTTTCGTCTTGGGAGTACAGGTATGGCGATTAACTCGCGCAGTGTAGGTTCATTCGGCAATCGCAATCGGCAAGATGAGATTTGCGAATCGATCAGGGAGTGGCGTCGATTTACGGCTCATTCTCAAGTCGCCTATCGGGTGATTCGATTCGCACGGATGATCTTGCGCGGAATCCGACGCTCGGCTTGGGCATGGGCGATCGCGCTCGCGGTCCACGGATCCCCCGTCGCTTTGGCCGTCGATCCATTTGCGCGTTACGACATGGTGATGTACGCCTCGCCGGATGTGCAAACGACCGACGACTATCTCGATTTTCCGGAAGGGTTGTTGGATTTGTGGACCAAAGCGATCGAGCGTCCGGATGCTGAGTTGCAGCGGATGGCCATCGATAGCTTGGCGATCGCGCACGTCGCTGGATTAAAGAATGCGGATCAATTGCGATCAAAATTGCTCGCGATCATGAACGCACCCGACCAGAATCTCGATCTGATTCGCTCCACCGCTAACGCCCTCATCAAGCTCGATGCCAAGACGGAAGCCCCGTCGCTCGCGAAAGTAGCGACCCGGCATCTTGGCACGGTTTCACAGATCGTCGAGCCCGCCTTAGCAGCCTGGAAGTCGCCAGTGATGCGCGATGTTTGGCTGGAGCGAGTCCGTGAATCGGCTTCCACCACAACGCTGATGCTGCTGGCCATCGACGGACTCATGGAACTCGGGTCTTCCGAGGCGAATGAGTCACTCATCACGTTGGTCGAGCACTCGGCTGCGCCGCCGAGTATTCGCCTGGCAGCGGCACGAGCTTTAGCTGGACTCCATGCCGAGGGGCTTGCCGAGTTGGCGGGAAAGCTCCAGGCCAAGTCGACGGCGACCGATCCCACCAGTGCGCTTCTCGCCATCGAGTTGATGAGTCTTGAGACGAGCACCGATACGATCGATTTGCTCGAAAGCATGCTCGGCGATTTGCGTCTGGCGGTGGTCGGAGGCGCGATCACGCAGTTGTTACGGATCGATCCGCAGCTGGTCGAGGCTCGCGTCGACGATTTCCTGTCCAGCCCCGACGTCAAAGTGCGAGCGGCGTGTGCGCGAGCGATGATCGCGACGAAGAAAGTCGATCGCATGAAGCCGCTCGCTTCGCTTCTCGATGACAAAAACCCTGCTCTGCGTCGTGAAGCTGCGATGGGATTGCTGGGTCTTGCTGAGGAACCGGAGCTGCGTGACGCGGTGATCGAGCAAGCATCGGCGGTGCTGGCTGAGGATGCGTGGCGAGGTTGTGAGCAGGCCGCTTTCGTGCTGGCAAAGCTCGACCACAAGCCCGCGGGACCGCGGATGGTGGAGCTGTTGGGTCACGAGCGCGGCGAAGTCAAAGTCGCCACGGCTTGGGGGCTCGGCCAGCTCAAGATCAAGGAGTTGTTGCCCGGCATGCTTGAACACGCACAAAGTGTTTATGACGGGTTCCAGTCGGGAAAGATCAACAACATGATGCCTGGGTTCTCCGACCAAGTCGCCCACCTGTTCATCGTGATGGGCGAGTTGCGTTATGCGGAGGCGGAGTCGTTGCTGCGAGCGCACCTGCCCAAGAACATGATGATGGGTTTAAACTCACGGCCCGCCGCCGCATGGGCCCTGGGTTGGATCCATGAAGGCAAGCCGCAAGAGGATCTCGTCAAGGTGATGGTGGAGCGGCTCAACGACACCAATTCTCTCGAGCCGGAAATGGAGCAAGTCCGTCAAATGTGCGCGATTAGTCTGGGTCGCATGAAAGCCGAATCGGCGCTACCGGACTTGAGAAAACATGCCGCTAGCGTCGGCTGGGCGGCTCGCGCGTCGGCTTGGGCAATCGAGCAGATGACGGGAGAGCCTGCGGCAAAGATACCTCGTAATCGCATCTATGCGGATGGATGGTTTCTGTCGCCCATCATCAGCTACGAGTAGTGTGCAGTTGGACGAAAAAAAGTCCGGTCCTGATCGAATTTGCTTTCGATCAAGACCGGACCAAGGCTAGCTCTCGTAAATGTTTAGCACCCCAGTCATGCGTTGAAGATCAACGCGAACCGGAGCTGTCACCATATCTACTAGAAATCCGACGGGACGGTTTCTCTGCTGGCGCGAGTGCCCAGCGCACCCCAAACACCGAAAGGACTCGCAGCACCAGCTATCGGTGCGGTCGTGTCGTTATCGGTGTTGTAAGCGGTGGGCGAGTTCTGGTTCCCAGCATCAATGGAGCTGGTCACAAACTTGATGGCACCGTCACCCATCATGATGTGCACTCCGCCCTGGTGTCGGCTCGACGCGGTCAGGTGCCCGCTGGATGCATCGCCACCGCCGAGGTAGAGCTCGCGGTTGGGCGGACGGATTGCTGTGAAGCTCGTGTACAGAATGGCGCCGTCAGCCCAGCGTCCGCCACGGGTCGAGTTGCCGCCCAGGATACTCGGCGTCGTTGCCGACCAAAACTGTGGACGATTCGGATCGACTTCACCGGGTAGCGGCAACGCGGGGCTGCCGTTGTGGATCGAGGCCCAGCCGACGTTCTGGCGTCCGTTCGTTCGGGTATCACGATCGCCAAGGTCCGTCGCGATTTCTCCGCCCATCATCGTGTTGGATAGACCATCGAGCACATCACGAAAGCCAGTCCTCTTGCGATTGACGAAGATCCCACGATTCGCCAAGGCGACGTTCTCCTGAGAAAACCAGCGGCTGTTTCCACCATCAAAGTTTGCGGCACCGGTATCCACACGGTGCGAACCGTCGCCGACGCATGCGGCGTAGTTGGTGCGTCCCATCATCGGCAATCCAAAGCCTGGGTCGCTCGGGCAACGATAGGTCGGCAAGTCTGTCATCCACGGTCCGTAAGTCGTCGTCCACGGCGCGGGACCCATTGCTGGCCACGATGGCGTTGCACCGTCCTCGAACGGGTTCGAGATCCTCTCCCACATCGCTTGTTGTTCGACGAAGGGAAGAATCCCGATCAAGAACGAGAGCCGGAAGCGATTGTTTGCGATGGCTCGGGTGGTACCACCCGCATTGGTGCCACTACCGTTTGGACCGTCGATCTTACCCACGTAAGTTCCGCCCTGTTGC
>JBBSJZ010000533.1:0-4389 GCA_038256795.1 Pirellulales bacterium
AAACAACCCACGCTCCAGTACCTTTCGATGCAGGAGGCTATCCGTCATTGCACACTGGGCGTCGGCATCTGGGATTGGGCTAGTAGCGATGCGGGCGGGGAACCCGATGTCGTGATGGCTTGCGCGGGAGACGTTCCGACGCTCGAAACGCTGGCGGCGGTGGACCTGTTGCGGCAGCATTTCCCCGACCTCAAGGTGCGCGTCATCAACGTTGTGGACCTGATGGCACTGCAACCGCCCGCTGAGCACCCGCACGGGTTGCGCGATGCTGACTTCGATGACCTGTTCACGACCGACAAGCCGATCATCTTTGCCTTTCACGGTTACCCGTGGCTGATCCATCGGCTGACGTATCGTCGAACGAATCACCGCAACTTGCACGTTCGCGGTTACAAGGAAGAAGGCACGACGACCACGCCATTCGACATGGTCGTGTTGAATGACCTGGACCGGTTCCATTTGGTCGGTGACGTCATCGACCGAGTTGCAAAACTGGGGGCCAAAGACGCCTACGTCAAACAATGGCTGCGAGACAAGCTGATTGAACACAAGCATTACATCACCGAGTATGGTCAAGACATGCCCGAGATTCGTCAATGGGTTTGGCCGTGTGGAACAGCCTGATGAGCATCTTGGTTTTAAATGCTGGTTCAAGCAACTTGAAATTCTCGCTATTCGACAATGACGCGCGGGCGGTGTTTGCGGAAGGAATTGTTGAGCTGCGTGGCGATCACGACGAAGCCAGATTGACGATTGCTTTCTCGGGCGAACGAATCTCGGAGAAGAAACTCGAACGCGACGATGTATGCAGCTACGGCGACGCGGCCGTATGGTTGATCGACGAGTTTGCTACCTCGCTGCCTGATCAGCCCATTGTCGCGATTGGACATCGCGTCGTTCACGGTGGGACCGAGTTTCGCGGTCCAGTGAAGATTGATGATGCTGTCATCGCGTCACTTCGTCGAGTGTCGAGTCTTGCGCCGCTACACAATCCGGCCTCACTCGTCGCGATCGACGCGGCGCGGGAACATCTGCTTGGCGTCCCGCAAGTCGCGGTGTTTGATACGTCTTTCTATGCCGACTTGCCTGCTCGGGCTTATACGTATCCGGTTCCGTTTCGTTGGCAAACTGATTGCGGCATTCGGAGATTTGGTTTTCACGGCATCAGTTACGAATACTGCGTGATCCGGGCAGGCGAGATGCTCGATCGTCAAGGCGATCCGACGTTGAAGCTGGTGATTTGTCATCTCGGCAGTGGTTGCTCAGTGACGGCGATCAAAGGGATTCACCCCATTGCAACAACCATGGGTTTTACGCCGATGGAAGGACTCATGATGGGAACACGTTGCGGCTCGATCGATCCCGGCATCTTGTTTCACATGATCGAGCATGAAAAATATTCGGTTGCCGAGTTGAAAAAGGAGCTGAACGAGCAATCCGGTTTGCTAGGCGTTTCCGGCGTATCGTCTGATTACCGAGAAGTCGAAGCATCCGCCGGTCAAGGCAACCAGTATTCCCAACTGGCCCTCGACATGTTTGCTGATCGGGTTCGTGCCTCGATCGGATCAATGGCTGTGTTGCTGGGCGGAATCGACAGCCTTGTGTTCACCGGCGGCATAGGCCAGCACTCCGCAAATTTGCGGACACATGCGTGTCACGGATTGAGCTGCCTTGGATTAGAGATTCGCGAGGACCGGAACCAGTCAGCCACTGCGGATTGCGACATTTCCGATCACCACTCACCTGCCCGAACCTTGGTCATCCATACGAAGGAAGAACAGTTGATCGGACATGAAACTGCGAGATTGACTGGAAATGTGCAACCAAAGTTCAACCGCATAGCGATGCATCGTATAACCACCATCAAGGAAAACGAAAGTGGTTTTGATGATGGTTGAACTGGGTACACTCTTCACCGGACTTGGTGGCGGCTTGGCGCTGTTTCTGTTCGGCATGCGGCAAATGACCGAAAGCTTAAAGACGGTCGCTGGCAGCAGCATGAAAAACTTGCTCGCCAAGCTAACTGCGAATCGTTTCACCGCTGCCCTCGCTGGAACAATCATCACCGCCGTCATTCAGTCGTCGTCAGTCACGACCGTGCTGATGGTTGGCTTCATCTCCGCCGGCTTGTTAACCCTTGAGCAATCGATTGGCGTGATTATCGGTGCCAATGTGGGCACCACCATCACCGCACAAATCATCGCGTTCAATGTGTCGAAGTACGGTTTGTTGATGATCGCGATCGGCTTCTTGGCCGACATCATCGCGAAGAACGAGAAGATCAAACAATGGGGAATGGTTTTGATGGGGCTTGGTCTGGTCTTTTTCGGCATGGAGTTGATGAGCAACGCGACCGGGCCGCTTCGCCAATGGCCACCGTTCATCGAAGCGATGCAAAACATGCAGAGTCCATTTTTGAGCATTGTGATTGGGATGGTGTTCACCGCGATCGTGCAAAGCTCATCCGCGACAACTGGGATTGTCATCGTGCTGGCCAGCCAGGGGTTGATCCCTTTGGAATCGGGGATCGGTTTGATTTTCGGAGCGAATATCGGGACGTGCGTAACGGCAATTTTGTCTTCGTTCGGTCGGCCCCGCGAAGCCGTGCAGGCGGCCTGGGTGCATGTGCTGTTCAACGTCAGCGGTGTTCTGATTTGGATGTTCTTCATCCCACAATTTGCCGATCTCGTGCGAACGGTTTCGCCTTCGGCGAGTTCACAAAGCGGTGCGGCGAGGTTAGCAGCCGACACGCCCAGGCAGATTGCCAACGCGCACACTTTGTTCAATGTAGGGAACACATTAATCTTCATTTGGTTGACCGGCCCACTCGCCCGGTTGGTCAATTGGCTCGTGCCGCCAAGGCCTGAGTTTGTCGGCATCCGGCCGCTTTACCTCGACGAGCTTTTCTTGGATCAACCGGCGATGGCGTTGGACCAAGTCCGGCGAGAGCTGGTTCGTCTGGCAGAGCTAGACCGCGAAATGCTCGATCAGGCCTTCGGCACAGTCACTGTCGGAACCCAGCAAGATATTGAGCGGGTGAGGAAGCTGGACAACGAAGTCGACGAACTCTATGGCGCGATCATTTTGTACCTTGGTAAGCTATCGCAGAAAAATCTGGTGCATCCACTTCCTGGGCAACTGTCCGACTATATCGCAGTCGCCAACTACTTAGAGAATGTCGGCGACGTCTTTGAGAACAACGTCCTGGCCGACTCGGTAAAGAGAATTCGCCGTGGCGTGTCGGTCAGTCCCGAAACAATCTCGGTGCTCAAAACTGTTCATGACAAAGTGTGTTGGTCGTTTGAACGAGTGATCGATGCACTCCGCGATCGCGATCAGGAGGCTGCTGCGGATGCCGTCAAGAGCAAGGGCGAAGTCAACCATTTGGCCGAGGCTGCCACGACGCATCTTTCCAAACGACTGGTTGCCTACGAACCGAATCGGCTGGCCGCTTTCAAGCTCGAAACCGACATCATCGAGAACCTTCGGCGTATCAACACACTGAGTCGGCGGATCGGCAAAATACTGCTGTCAAAACAAGGGAGCACCGGCGTCGAAGTGAACAAACAGGGACTCGAACGCGACCGTGTACACCACCCCTAGCTTGATGCTCACCTGGTCTCTCCCCGTCTGGCCAGCCAGTATCGGTTGTCAATTGCGTTTGTTATGGTATTGACGGCATTTGCAGTAACCGACCTTTGTGCTTCGGATCGATCCCATCGCCGTTTGTTGCACGCTTAGGGCAGACCATGAATGAAGCGTTGGAAATCTTGCTCGTCGAAGACGATGGGGATACCCGTGCGAACCTGACCGATATCCTGGAATTGGACGGCCACTGCATTCATGTGGCAAGCTCGTTTGCCGAGGTGCGGCAATTCGGTATGCAGTCCGCGATCGGGTTGGTGGTACTGGATCGGCGGCTTCCCGACGGTAACGCCGAAGACTTGCTGCCCGAACTGAAACCTCTGCTTCCCAACGCCGACTTTGTCGTCATGACCGGCTATGCCGACTTGGAGAGCACGATCGCGGCATTGCGTCTTGGCGTCGTCGACTACATTCTCAAGCCGATCAACCCGGATGTGATTCGACGAAGCGTGGCCAGAATTGCCCGGCAAAAGAGTACTGAGCGTCAACTGCTGAACGAACAACGATTTGCCAACCAGGTGCTGGCGACGGCCGAGGCCATTGTTTTGGTACTGGACATCAACGGTCGGATTGTCCGGTTCAATCCGTTCTTTACTCGGATCGCGGGATGGAAGTTGGAAGACGTTCAAGGACGAGACTGGTTTGACGTTTGTATACCGAGCACGGATCACGGCTGGTTACGCGAAATTTTCACGAGAACCGCTGTCAGCGCCGAGACCTCCGGCGTGCTCAATCCCGTCCTGA
>JBBSJZ010000534.1:0-4384 GCA_038256795.1 Pirellulales bacterium
GCGAGCTGACTTGGCCCAGGGCACTGTCGGCGGTGGTGATGATTTGGTTGGCGCGATTCGTATTGCTGATCGCTTTGCCGATGCTGGTGATTTCGCTCCGCAAGGCCTCGCTGGCGATCAAACCGGCCGGGTCGTCCTTACCGCTGTTGATGCGGAGACCGGTGCTCAAACGCGTCAGCGTTTCTTGCAAGTCACTCTGGCTACGGTTCAAACGGTTTTGAGCGACGAACGATGGGACGTTGGTGTTAATGCGTGTCATGGAAAGATACTGCCTTTTCTTAGTGCGGCGAATCGCAAACGGGGAGGATGGGATCCGGCCGCTTGAGGACCGGTGGTCTGGCTGGTGCCCTTTAAAATTCGATCGACCATCGATCGCTTGGTGCTAAGTAGGCATAGCCGTCTGCGAAAACATCGGCCAAATTTCGCGGCTCATCGCAACAAGTCCTTGAACTTTCCCACGGATTGACATTGCCAGAGTTGCACTTTCGCGAGAACCGGCAAAATCGGACCGGTCTACCCCGTTTACCAAATCGAGGCGCTGCCGAAGCGTGGGAGTCGCAGCACCACTCTCGGCTAGAAATACGGAAAGCCGCATCCCTCGCTCAGGACTTCGATCAAATCGAGTCATGGGCGAAGGATGCGGCCGAGGCGAAAATCGAAGGCTCGATATTCGGGTCCGCTTGAATGGTATCAATCCTTGCGAGGACGGATATCCTTGGTGGCGCCGGCACCGGTTTGGGTGGCGCGGCGGTTTTCTCGCTGGATCGCCTCGTAGACTTCTTGGCGATGGACAGGAATCGATTGGGGAGCTTCGATCCCCAGGCGAACTTTGTCACCACGAATATCGACGATCGTCACCACAACGTCGTCGCCAATCATGATGCTTTCGTCGCGGTGTCGGGAAAGGACGAGCATGATGCCCTCGTGGTGATCTTGTGGGGGGGACAATAAATACAGACGGGTCGTCAAACGACGCCGCTACCGGGCGACCATCGAGGATTCGACAACCTTATGTCGCCCGCTCGCCAAAAGTAGTGATCGACCACACTGGGGGCACAGTTGATCTTCCACGCCCACAATCCGGCCATAGCGATCATACCGGCTGGACACCTCAGCAAGGCGCCCTCAGGCCTGCACATCGTCAGCCTTCACGACCGACTCGTCGATTGCCCCACCTAGAGGCTGGCAGCCTTCACCACAGCTTGAGTCGTGATCTTAAATTGGCTGTACACAGCATCGAACGGGCCGCTCGCCCCGAATCCCTTCATACCGACAAACTTACCATGGCTACCGATCCAGCGATCCCAACACATGCGGATGCCAGCTTCGACGGCGACACGGTTCGTCACCGCCGGCGGCAACACGCTGTCGATGTACTTGGCGTCTTGCTGGGCGAACAACTCCATGCACGGCATGCTGACGACGCGAACTTTCTTGCCCTCGGCCTCGAGTGCCTTCGCCGCTTCGACGCACAGCGACAGCTCTGAACCGGTGCCCATGAGAATTGCATCCGGCGTCCCTTCGCAATCCTTCAACACATACCCACCCTTCGCACATCCACTCGCGGCAGCGTACTTGGTGCGATCCAGCGTGGCCATATTTTGGCGTGACAGGACAAACAAACTCGGATGATCCGTGATCTGCATCGCCGTGCGATAGCACTCGGCGACTTCGTTCGCGTCACCTGGGCGATACGTGTACAAGCCTGGGATCGCGCGGCACGCGGTGAGATGCTCGACGGGTTGGTGGGTCGGTCCGTCTTCGCCCACTCCGATCGAATCGTGCGTGCAAATAAACATGGACGGCTGGTGCATGATGCTGCTCAATCGCATCCCGCCACGCATGTAATCGGTGAACACGAAGAACGTCGCACCGTAACCACGCAAGCCGGACAAGCACAAACCGTTGACGATGCCCGCCATCGCGTGCTCGCGAATACCGAAGTGCAGGTTGCGGCCCGCGTATTGACCCGGCAAAAATTCGCCGGCACCCGCGAACGTTAAGAATGTCTTCGTGCTCGGTGCCAGGTCGGCGCTGCCACCGATCATGAACGGTACGTTTTTGGCGATCGCGTTGAGCACCTTGCCGCTGCTGTTTCGTGTCGCGTCGCCCTTCTCACTCGCTTCGAACACGGGAATGTCCTTGTCCCAATCGGCCGGCAATTGGTGGTCGAACATCGCCGTCAGCTCGGTGGCCTTGGCAGCGTCGGCTTTCTTGTACGCCGTCCAAACGTCCGACCAAGCTTGATACGCGGCGGCTCCGCGTGAACCGATGTTGCTTTGGAAGTGCTCCAAGACACCGTCGGGGATGTAGAACTTTTGGTCCTTCGGCAAACCGTAGCTCTCTTTGGCCAACGCGACTTCGTCCCAGCCCAAGGGTGAACCGTGCGCGTCGTGGCTGTTCTGCTTGTTGGGTGCTCCGAAGCCGATGATGCTGCGGACGACGATCATCGTCGGCTTGTCCTGGCACGCTTGGAAGTTTGCCAAGCCCTTGGCCAGTTGCTTCAAATCATTCGCGTCGCTGACATGACACACGTTCCAGCCGAGACCCTCGAATTTCTTACCCATGTCTTCGCTGAACGCGAGGTCCGTGTCGCCCTCGATCGTGATCTTGTTGTCGTCATAGATCCAACAGAGATTGTCGAGCTTCAAGTGGCCGGCGACCGAGGCGGCTTCGGTCGAGATGCCTTCCATCAAGTCACCGTCGCTGCATATCACATACGTGTTGTAGTCGAACAACTTGTGCGTCGGGGTGTTGTAATTCGCCGCAAGCCACTTCGCCGCCATCGCCATACCGACGGAGTTGCTCACGCCAGCACCGAGTGGCCCGGTCGTGGTTTCGATTCCGGCAGCCTCGAGGTATTCGGGGTGGCCGGCGCAGACGCTGCCGAGTTGACGAAAATTCTTGATGTCCTCGAGTGTGATCGAGGGGCCGGAGAGCAATTTGCCGTGATGGTCCGTTTTGCGAACGCCGGCGAGATGCAGAACGCTGTAGAGCAACATCGAAGCGTGACCACACGACAACACGAAGCGATCCCGGTTGGGCCAATGAGGCTGGGCCGGATCGTAGTTCATCTCGTGGTTAAACACTTGGTAAGCGATCGGTGCCAAAGCCATCGGCGTGCCAGGGTGTCCGCTGTTGGCCGTTTGCACCGCATCCATGCTCAGGGTACGGATGGTGTCGATGGCCAGCTTTTGGATGTCGGTCGCAGTCGTACTCATGGCCGGAATCGCTCGCAGGTGGATGGTTGGAAATGGGGCATTACTGGGGCAAAATGATCGTCCGAAAGCGTACCGCCCCCCGTACCGCTCTGGAAGACCTGGAAACTCCGACGACCGCAACGCGCCCACAACTCCCCAAAACCGCTTAGACTGATCCGGCTCCGCTCGTTACCCTCGACTCGTCCTGGAAATGATGTCGTTTCGGATCAACCCCTTGAACTTGCAACGGGCGCTCGTTGCCACGCTGAGTCGGCTGGTTCAACTCAAACCCGGCTTGCACCCGTTTCGAATTGAGTACTGCCAAACCCAGGGCCTCGATGACCTCCAACTAAAATTGGGCGAGGTCGCGAACACGGTCGACTCGTCCGTCGATGTGGTTTTGGTGCGAGACGAAACCGAGGAGGCTGCCGCAGCAGATGATTTGACGCCTGGCGAATCGAGCTGACATTTTAACGAAGCTCTAACTGAAGGCGGCTAATCGAGTTCGATGGTGCCCATCACTTGATAACTCGGGCCGCTCTTTTCGAGGAAACTTCCCATCAGGATGACTGCCTCGGCACGCATCGTGCCGAGTTGGGCGTTCGTTTCTTTCTCGAGACGTTGGAGCACCTCTTCGCTGGCGCGGCGGCTGCCAGCTCGAGTGCGACCGAGCGTTAGATGGGGGACGTAGTCGCGTGATTCCGGCTTGAAGCCGAGGTCGGCGAGTAGCCGCTCGAGGTTGCTGACGAGTTTGACCAATTGTCCGCCCGGTTCATCGATGTGAACACCGATCATGCGAGTTTTTTCGCGGCTCGGCAGTGCCAATGCACCGCTGAAGGTCAACTCGATGGTCTCGATGTCGGCACAGGCCTGCTCGATGTATTGGCACACCTTCGGAACCTCGACGTTGTCGACGTCGCCGAGAAATTTCAGGGTCAAGTGGAGGTTGTCGGTTGGCACCCATTTGATACCGTCTTTGTCTGCGGCGAGGCGTTTCACAAGCCGCGCGGCCGTTTTCTGGACAGCGAGATCGAGCGGGATGGCGATGAAGGATCGGATGGTTTGCATGAACCGAGTTTACACTCCATGAGCGTTTCGTTTGAGCCGGCATCGTTTCAACCGCCATGGTGGTTGGCCAGCGGTCATTTGCAAACGGTTTGGCAACTGCGCGAGCTCGGCATCAC
>JBBSJZ010000535.1:0-4375 GCA_038256795.1 Pirellulales bacterium
CCGGCACCGAGAACGCGGCGCACTGACCCGCCGCATCGCCGATCACGCCCCGCACCGAGGCTTCGATATCTTGAGGATAGTGATTGCGTCCTCGAACGATGACGATGTCCTTGAGCCGACCGATGACGTACAGCTCACCATCGTGAAAGAATCCCAAGTCGCCGGTGCGAAAGTAAGTCGCATCGCTCACGGCCGATACGGTGCGGGCCAGGATACCGCGAGCGACTTTTGCGGAAAACGGATTATCCGCTTCACCTTCACGGTTCCAATAGCCAGCCGCGACTGAAGTGCCACGAATCCAAATCTCACCGATCGATCGCTCAGCCACCATGCGATGAGTTTGCGGATCGACAATGGCAATATCCATCCCCTCGACCGCGCGACCACAACTGACGACGTTTTGCGTCGCAGGTCGCGGAGCACCTCGCTTGATACTGGTTTCGGCGAGCTGGATCTTGCCGCCGCCCAGGGCCACGCGGTCGACGGTAAGGACTTTGGGAATCGCCGGACCATTGCCACCCGCGACGAGCAAAGTCGCTTCGGCTAGTCCGTAGCAGGGGTAAAACGCCGTGTCTGAAAAACCGCACGCCGCGAAGCGATTGCCAAAGTCGCTCAGCGATCTCGCCAAAATCGGTTCGGCGCCGCAGAATGCGGTCGTCCAGTGACGTAAATCCAATGAGTCCGTTTGCTCCGGCGAAATACGATCGACACACAATTGGTACGCAAAGTTCGGCGCTCCGCTAACCGTGACACGGTGGTCGCTAATCGATTGCAACCACCGAATCGGCCGCTGCAAAAACGATCGCGGACTGTGCAGCACCGCGTGACCGCCAAGGTACAGAATCGATAGCATGCCGCCGATGAGACCCATGTCGTGATAGAACGGTAACCAAAAAGCGCCGCGAACGTAGTCGTCGTCCATCTCGGGGCAATGCCGCAGTCCGAATCCGACCTGGATCGCGTTCAAGTTCGCCATCAGGTTGCGATGTCGAACCATCACGCCCTTGGCCTCGCACGTACTGCCGCTGGTGTACTGCAGTAGCGCCAGTGAATCCGGCGATAGCCCGAGGGATCGGTGATCGCAGCCCGCTTGGCCATCGAATTGACGAAACGCCTTTTGTGTCTCGATCTTTGCCAGCGATCGCGCCGCCGGATCTAACCGCGACTCATCGATCGTGTTGAGCGAGTCGCGATCACCGACCAAAGCACTCGGGGAACAATCGCGTGCGGCCGAATCCAATCGCGGCATCACCCGGCCGGGCTTCGGATAGCAGGTCGGAACCGGTATCCAATCCGCGAGCTGGCAGCCCAGGAAACCGGCTAAGAACTCGAGTCCCGGGGGAAAAAGGAGCAGCGCCCGCGGCTGGTCCATCGAATTCGCCCTAAAACTAGGACGACCCGCTTCAGCATGCGGAACCTGGCGACGTGGATCAACGGCCCGAAGAGCTGCGGCAACGGCAGAGCCGCGAGCCCAGAGCTGGCCATACGTCCACGTCGTTTCGGTCAGGCCATCGTCACTCACAAACGTGAACGCAGGCCGATCGCCGTGCCGACTCGCTCGCTCACCAATCCACTGGGGCAAAGTCAGGTCGGCGGCGGGAGCTTGATCGAGCATAAAAAGGGACCCCGAACGGAAACGAGCTGGAGAACCCCTGGAAAATAGCCCCTTAGCACGATTTCGACAAATGGCCTGTTAAGTCGACTCAGTCGTTACCGTCCGTTCATACGGTAACCGCCGAACACTCCGGGAGCCGGCACATTATAAGGCGTCACCGCCGCGGTGCCGCGATGATGCATGCGACGGACCGAATTTCCGTAGAAATGCAGCGGACGATAGGGACGTTGCTCCATCGGCATCGACTTGATTTGGTCGCGATATTCGCCGCGAGCAATCACCACCGGCGACCACCCCGGCTCGCTCGCCGTTACTGCGTCCGAACCCAACAACGATGCCCACAACGCCGCCACGATCACGAAATTGATTGGTTTCATAGTTCCTACCTGTTGACCCCCACTCTCGAAGAGCGAAACGTGAAAATTCCTCAGCAATCTGCATCTGCAACAGATTGCCCAACCATTCTAGCTTGCCGAATTGACACGGGCATTATTTCCTGGACTGCAATTCACGACAATTCCTGTTTAGGATGAGGGTCGTGCGCCCGGACGACGCGTCCAGAACCCCAGCGAAGTAGCGCCCGAGAAAAACGACTTGGCAATGGGCATGCCCACCACAACGCATCCAACCCCGAGGGAGCCGCCGGGCGTGACCGAACCCAAAAAATTCCGTGCGAGCGACAATTCCGCGCGGAGCAACACGCAATCGAGGCCCAAGTCGTCCAATCGATTCGGTCGCAAAACGTCTGCCGGTGGTCTCGCCGTGCTCGGACTCGTCGCTCTTTATGCGTTCGCTCGGCCGGCGATCACCCAGCGCACCGGCTGGGATCTTCCCGATTTGAAGGTCAACTCGGCCGGCCAAGTCGTCTCGGCAAAGCCAGACACCGTCACCAAGCCGGCTGAATCGCAGTCGTCACAGCCCAAGCCATCCGCCGATCCGTCGCTCCGCTACGGGCTGCTCCGCGATACCGGGAATGAACGTTACGTTTCTCCAGCCGGTTTGATGTACACGCCCGGCAGCGCCGAAGGGCATCGCATCGAACACGTTCGCCGCCACGTGGAGGACGATCCGGGACGGCCTGGCAACCACGGTGTGTTCGACGGCGGCATCGAAGGTGCTCTCCAGACGATCGACCGGGCTTACGGAAAAGCCAAGACGAACCAGCGGACGACCAAGCAAGAAGATGACGGCCGCACGATTTACACCGTCGACATGGGTATGCGAGTTGGCTATGTCGGCGGCCGAGATGGCGGGCGCAAACGCAACCCAGTGGCCCGCCGCGTCATGCTTGTCCTCGAAGGCAACCGCGTCATCACGGCTTATCCCAAGGAGTGACGCGGTGAATAACGCGTTTCTCTCAAACCGATTCTCCCCTCCAACTCCTAACGGCTGCCGTGAACGCGAAACACTCGATTTCGTTCTGTCCGATATGCGCTGGTGGGCTTTGCAGCGTGCGTGTTTGCAAGGGTCCCCAGCATGACCACGGTGACCCGATGAGTGATCCGTCACCCCACATCCGACTCGCTCACGGGCTCGTCGTGTGTGACGAGTGCGAAGCGATTTGGTTGATTCCCGATATGGAATCCAAGCATCGCTATCCGAATCCTGAGGACGCCCGCTGCCCGATCTGCGAGGAAACCCTTTGGGGACCCTGCAGCCACTGGGCGTCGACCTCGGAAATCGAGCGGCTCGGTTGGACGCACGCGATCGATCGCACGCTCGACAACGGCCCGTCATCCCTGGGCGGTGGCGAAGTCATCGTATGAACCATCGCGGCAAGGCTCAACGTAAGTCTCATCCCGAGGTACCGCGACTCCATCGCATCGCGATCCCGTCGTCCGTTGCCGACTCCGGCGTCCCGATCGAAATCCGACATTGGATCAGCGACGCACGAACGCGGATCGAAACTTTTCAAGATCGCTGGGATCGCCGACCGATCGAACAATTCGTCGCCGCCGACTACGAACTCGTCTATCAAGCACTCCGCTGGACGCTCGAAACCCAGTCGCTCATCGGCCGGCGATTTCTCGAATGGGGCTGCGGCTTCGCCACCATGACCGCGCTCGCGGCTACCCTCAATCTTGATGCGATTGGCATCGAGTCCGAACCGACTCTTTTCGCGCAAGGGCAAAAAACGCTCGCCGAATGGGGTGTGCAAGCGGAATTGGTTCAAGGCAACTTTCTACCCGTCGCCGCCGACTCACTCGCCGACGATCCGACGCTGCCCAGCCTCGGTCACGAGCGATCCGATGCTTACCGGTCGCTCGGACTGGAGATCGACGACTTCGCGATCGTCTACGCCTATCCCTGGCCTGGCGAAGACGACTTTCTCGAAGCGGTTTTCACCCAGTACGCCGCACCGGGCGCCTACCTGCTCCTGTTCTGCGGCCCCAACGATGTGCGACTCCTGCGCCGCTCACTCAAATGAGTCGACCCCGCTCGATCGCCGCGATGAGGTTCCCAAAATTGGTTCCCCGGACCCTACGGCAACGGTGATTCACGCATCATTTGATGACACCGCACGCAACTCACGGTCAAGTGATTGAACGCCAATGTTACTCCGTCCGAGTTTTTCTTTTCGGACTGGCGAATCAACTCATCGGTCACTCGCTCGAATGTTTCGAGTTGCTTGCGGTACTCTTGATTGCGACTTCGCGCGAAACCTTCCACCTTGTTGAGTGCTCGCATTTGACGGGCACTCGTTTGGATCAATCCGAAATCATTCATCGCCAGTCCCCGCAAAATGGAGCTGGAGTAATC
>JBBSJZ010000536.1:0-4362 GCA_038256795.1 Pirellulales bacterium
GACGAGCAGTTGAACGTCGCGGGTGCGAAGCCCCTCCAATTGGCACATCAGTCGTGTTTGAGATTGCCAAGCGCGAATCGTCTCCGCAGTGATCCAGCGGGTGTTGAGCCGCTCCGCCAAATCGTCCGCGTTTTGACGAAGAAACTGGCCAATTGTGTGGGTCGCGATCTCGGCAAATCGAGCTGCGGTCTTAGGACCGATCGACGGCGCGTCCACCAAGTCCGAATCGTCGCCCAATCCGTTAGCACGCGTCTCTTGATGAGCGACCACGTCGCGAGATTGGAAGGGAATTGTCGCGATTCTATCCGCTTGATCGTCGTCCGGTGCGGGCGTCGAGTCGTGGGTCGCATTCGCAGCCACGGCAAACCAATTGATGGGCAACTTTACCGACATTGGCACGGCATCCGGCCCAACCGGTGTGGACTCACGCATTGCTGCGATACGTTCTCGGTAACGCTTTTCGTCCGCGTAGACTTTGGCGACTCGGCGTTTGATGTCGACTTCCATCGGCAGATGCTCGATGACGGTTCCCGTATCGCGGTACTCTTCGACAAGCAACTCGAGTGCTTTGCGTTCCCGCTTCGCCTCGACGCGGCGCAGCCACACGCGGCTGGGAACGCGGATCGTCGCCATCACGATTGCCGGTGTTAGACGCGCCGACGGCAGCGGCTTTGCAAGTCGCAATTCAGCATCGAGTGCGGCACGTTCGAGCACGCGAGCCCAACCGGTGATCGCCAGTCCGAACAACTCGGCCAGTGCGACGAGCGAAGCTTCAGTGAGCCCTTCCGTTGGCACGCGAACACCTCGCTCGAGTCGATAGGTGTCAACGAGCAAGGAGTAGCTGCGATGGGCAAAGCGGGCGCCATGAAGGATGGCTTCACCCAACCACGACGGCGAATCGGAAAGCTGGAACACGATGCGAAAATCGTCATCCTGCCAAAGCTTAAAAATCGCCGAGTACGACTGGTTGATACTCCACTCGATCGGCCGATGCACGATCGACTCACGATCAGTTTGCCCCGTATGCAGCGGCTGCATCGGGTCCGTGAAGTAATGGCTGAGCACGCCGGCGGCATAAGCGGCTTCCGCGTAATCACCGCGCTGGAGGTGCTGTTGCAATCGGTCGTACCACTTGTGCGCGACGCGGGGCACACCACCCCAATAGCCGTCCGCAACATGGACCACATGGTTTTGGAAGTCACGAAAGCGGACGTCGGGGTCTTTAGCGCCGATCAAGTAGCGATTGTGATGACGCATCAATTGGCTCACCAATCGCTTACCCCCGTCGGTCTGTACCAAGGGCAATGCGTCGATGGCGAAGTAGTGATGAGTGCTACGACAATGAGCCGCGCGAATGATCGCCAAAAGTGGGTGCATCACCGATCCTTCATGAACAGCTACGCCGCTTTCGAGAGAGACGGGTTCAATTCCGCTTGAATATCAATTCGATACGCCGCCGCTTGACGCGCCAGCCGCGAACGCAGCGACCGTTCACCGCCGACGATTCCCTGGGCCGCCTCGAGACGTTGGGCGAAATGCACGAGCGGCAGCGGTCGAAAGACGCTGTGCCCGATCGGCCGCGGCTGGTCTCCGTACATCGCACGCACCCGCCACTTGTGATCCGCTCGCGCGATCCCCAAGTACACCGTGTACAACTCGGAAATAGACAAATTCGATAAATCTTGGAGCGACTGGATCGCCATCGATTGCATCCTTGCAACAACCAACCTGAGCTTCAACCTTCGGCCATCACAATCCGTGATCCCGACCTACGTCGTCGAGTGTGGCGATTTCTCGCTCCGAGCCGCAAGGTCGAAAACGAATGAACTCCGTCGCGTCGCGCAACCACGAGATTACTCTTCCGATTGCCGAGATCGTTGAAGAGACTCGGTCTCCTCACGGTGGAATGGGCAAGTCCGGGTTCCCACTTCGTGTGTCGGGTGCAGAGGGTTATTGTTTTGTTGAATTCACGACGTCTTGCTGCTTTCCCCTTCGGTTTCACGCTCACGACGACGCTCATTACTGTGCCCGTGGGAGTGGGCTCGATGAAAGCTGCGGAGTATCCAGTGGTTGGTCGCGGCGCTCGGCGTAGGTTTAGGATTCGGATTGGTGATGTGGTGACTCTCAGCGATACGACGGGCGTCGTTGCCAAGATTCGCAATCGCGTTACAACGGCGACGAATTGGGATCGCCGTGATCCTAATGGCGACGGATGAGCGAGGCTTCGCCACTGTGGATCGTGTGCTTCGCGTCGCCCGTGTTGATTACAAGGCGACCGCCGGAGTCGATGCCTTCACAAACGCCTTCGAGCGGCTTGCCGGACTGATCGAGTGAAACGGGCTGGCCCTGGAGATAGCACTTGTGGCGAAAACGCTCGACAATCGACGTCGCCGCTCGCTCCGCATGCAGCCGTCGGAGGATTTCATCGAGCACATCGAAACGATCGACGGGACGTGAGCTGAATGTCGCCAGTGACGCGGGATTCACGAATCCGGGTGCGTCCACCGCCGGTGATTCCAACACGTTGATGCCGATACCCACTACGGCGATGTGGGGATATTTGCCGCTCGCTTCGATGAGGATGCCGCCGACCTTTTGCCCGGAGATGTAAATGTCGTTGGGCCATTTTAACTGGGTCGTGACGGGAGCGACCAGCGCGTCAATCGCTTCCGCAGCCATGACGCCCGCGAGCAGCGAAAGGGGCGCGGCGTCCGTCGCTCCCGAGACGCTCATCGCCAGCGAGAACGTGAGCGAGTCCGCAGCGCTGGACCAGGTTCGCCCCAACCGTCCTCGGCCAGCAGTTTGT
The DNA here is from genome assembly GCA_038256795.1 of Pirellulales bacterium. Lineage (GTDB taxonomy): Bacteria > Planctomycetota > Planctomycetia > Pirellulales > Pirellulaceae > JBBSJZ01. Next base: position 2,807 of record JBBSJZ010000536.1, read on the forward strand.
CGATCGGTGATGAACAATCGCGGCAGCATCTCGTCGCTCACTCGCCCGCCGCTGACTTCAGCCATCGCGAGCGAATTGGTCGAGTCGGTCGTGTCCACATAGAACGCCGATCGGATCACCCGATCGTTGATGAGCGACTCGGCACAGCGGACACCCGCCAAAGAAACGGCCCCGGATTGAATCAGCATTTTTAATTCGCCACGCTCACGACCGATCACGCCAAGGTGAGCAAGATTGATAGCACGAAAAGAACGAGCAGCAATACGGCGACGGACTTCCAAAGCGGATGCAGACTCGTGGAGACGCGTCCGCGAGGGAACTCGTTGGCAATGAATTCGTCGTAATCGAAGTCGTCATCGAAATCTTCGTCGAGTTCGGTTTCGTCGGGATGGTTAGCCATGCTCGATCGTCTAAGATGAATTGAATGAACGCGGAGCCAAATCGATTGTCTGAACACCGAGCGGACACGATCCGACTCGTCGACCGTTTTGGGCGTGTGGCAACCAGTTTGCGGATGAGCGTTACCGATCGCTGCAACATCCGCTGTTTTTACTGCATGCCCGAGCACAATGCCCAGTTTGTCCCACGGGCGAGCTTGTTGCAATTCGAGGAGTTGGCGAGGATCGCCAGGCTGCTCGTCGAGCGATGCGGCGTCCGCGACATTCGACTCACCGGCGGAGAACCGCTCGTGCGGCGCGAGCTATATCGGCTCGTCGCCATGTTGACGAAGATCGACGGACTCGAGGATCTGGCGCTGACGACCAATGGTATCTTGTTGGCCGAACAAGCCGATGAGTTGCGGCAAGCCGGATTGCGGCGGATCAACGTGAGTCTCGATACGCTCGATGAAGCGAAGTTTCAAACGATCTCGCGACGAAGTGGGTTGGACCGGGTCGTCGCCGGAATCGATGCCGCCATCGCGGTTGGCTTCGATTCGATCAAGCTCAATGCACTGGCGATTCGCGGCATTACCGAATCGGAAATCAAGCGGCTCATCGAGTTCGCGATGGCTCGCGGCGTGGAAATTCGGTTCATCGAATTCATGCCGCTCGATGCGGATCGCCAGTGGACGGGTGATGCCGTGCTCAGTGGCGACGAGCTTTGCCGCATCGTCGCGAGCCACTTTGGGCGCTTGCGTGAAGTCCCGCGAGCGGATTCGGCGGCGCCGGCGGAGTCATTCGAGCTCGAGTCGGGGCATCGGATCGGAATCATCCGCAGCGTCACGGTGCCGTTCTGCCAAGCTTGCAATCGATTGCGGCTAACCGCTGACGGCGGACTGCGCAATTGCCTCTTTGCGAGCGAGGAAACACCGCTCAGGGCGGCCATGCGGGCGGGTGCGAGTGACGATGAATTGATCGAACTCGCGAGGGCATGCGTGGGTGGCAAGCGAGCGGCCCACGGGATTGATCAAGCGGGATTCTCGCCGCCCGAGCGGGCGATGTATTCGATCGGCGGCTGAGGGGTGCTGTTGGGGGCCGGGATGACCGACTAAAGTGTCTCGCCATGAACAATCTATTTCGACTTGATGATGATGTGGCCGTTGTGATCGGCGGCAC
>JBBSJZ010000537.1:0-4340 GCA_038256795.1 Pirellulales bacterium
ATGAGCAGACTCAGGGGGACGGCGATGGCGAGGGCGAGCGCCACGGCTTGAGACGGGCTCGGTGAGGGTTTGAGGAGTGGCCACTCGGGCTCGCTGCTCGTCGGCAGCGGGGGGGCGATCGATGCTTCCGAGGCACTGAGGGCGCCTGAGTTGCTGAGACTCTCAGGCGACGCGACGGAGCCGGGCCAGGGCAGTGCCGCATCTGCTGCGGCTCCTGGTTCCTTGGGCGGTGGTGGCGGTGTCCAAACCTGGTGACGCAGCGGTCGGTCGACGATGTCGAGCGACGTTTGCGACCACGGTTCGAGACGCTCGGCGACGGTGGCGGCGGAGTTGATGCGTAGCGCCGGATCCTTTTCCATCATGTCGGCGATCACGTCGACAAAGTCTTCCGAGAGGTCCGGTGAAAAGTTGCGTGGATGCAGCGGCGTTTGCTCGCAGTGCTTGCGGCACTTGCTGCGCGTATCGCCACCGGGGAAGGGGACTTTTCCGGTGACGGCGTAGTACAACGTGCAACCGAGCGAGTAGATATCACTCGCCGGACCGACCGCGCGGGGGCTGCGAATTTGTTCGGGTGAGAGGTAGTCCGCAGTACCCACGATCTTGCCCGCACGGGGGTCGTCATCGAGGCCCATCGTCCACGCGGCAAGCCCCACATCACTCACTTTGGCATGGCCGTTGGGCGTGACGAGAATGTTGCCAGGTTTGACGTCGCGATGGACGAGTCCGAGATCATGAGCGTATTGCAGTCCCAATGCGGCTTGCGAGATCACCAGCGCCGCGTGCTCCATCGAGAGCGGACCGCTCTCGCGAACGAGTTTGCGCAAATCGGTTCCAGGCACGTACTCGGTCACCAAGTAGTGAACGTTGCCGTCTTGACCCGCGTCGAAGGCGCGGACCAGGTAGGGGCAATCCAGACCCGCTTGCAAGCGGATCTCTTTCGTGAAGCCGGCTCGCGAGATATCCGTGGACTTTTCCAGCGGCAACACTTTCACGGCGCACTCACGCCCCATCACGCGGTGCACACCTTTGAAGACCTGGCCCATGCCACCTTGGCCGATCCAGTCGGTGATGAGGTAGGGCCCCAGAGTCAATTTTCGGCGGCCGGCGCGAAGTTGCTGCGATTGATACTCGGTGATGAAGCCGCGATGGATGAGCATGGCGGCGATCGCTTCGTCCGAATCGCTTTCCGCTTCGGCGACGGCAGCGTCCCATTGTTTTTGGCTGACCAGTTCGCTGCGGATCGCGGCGGCGTGAAAGCTCAATCGACGGCGGATCTCGGAGTCACTCACAACGGGATCCCGATTGAAGGCGAGCGACGCATCAAGCGAGCACCACGAGCAACTCGAGCAATTGGTGCCCCGAAAGCGTGACCTTCACCGTGTCCGCATCGTGGCTCAGCGCGAACCGTTTGTCGTCCGCCGACGGCTGAGGATTCTCGGTCGCATCGGTCCCAGCGGTGACGATCGCGACGTCGGGCGATAGGCCAGGCGTTTGCACGGTCGCCAGCAATACATTGCGACAGAACTTGAGCGTTGTCGTTCCGCCCGTCGAGCGGGTGCGAACGACGCGCAAGCGAATCGCGAGTCTTGCATCCGCACGCTGCAACGACTCCAGCGAGATCACGGAAACGTCCTTGGGGGCGGTGTGCATCAACCAACCGCGTGACGGCGACGCGGGTCCGGCGGCGAGGGGAAGTTCGATCGACTGCACCAATGGCGGCGCGATCACGGACTTGGCAAACTCGACCGGTTGAGGCACATCGAAACCGTAGTGCAGCAAAAAATCACCCGACGACTCGCCGTCGACCATGACGAGGGTATCCACGAAAGTATCTTGGACGCGGCGGTGATAGGCGAGACCGGCGGAGGCGATCAGGGTCTCGCGTTCGGTTTCATCGATGACGATCCCCAGCGGTGCGACGATTTTTCGGCCGGAGGTTCGGTGCAGCTTGTCGCGCAAGATCGTCCGCGTCGTCGCGGTGCTGGACGACACGGCGACCCGCGCGGCGATGTAGTGTTTCCAAGGCTCGCCGGCGAGCTTCATCGTCGGCTTGATCTCGCCGCGAACTTCGACGAGTCGACTGCCGCGGGCGAGCGTGTAGGCGAGCTTGAACGTGGCCAGCGATTCGCCGCTGGCCGCGAGTATCGATCCCGCGGTCTCGATCGAACCCGTGGACGCGTACGAATCTTTCACGGTCACGTGATCACATCGCAGTGTCGTTTCTTGTCCACCGATGACGAGCCGCATCGACAATCGGTTGCCGCGGACGGTGCCGCTGTAGACGCCTTGGATACCACCGGATTTCGGATCGATCGTCACATCCATGAACTCGTTCCGAAGCGAGTTACCGACCGCGATCTGCGCGGGCTGGGACCGCAGGAACGCTGGCATCCAGCTCTTGGAACCGGCACTCATCTTCTCGCCTTCGGCGCCGCTCGCCGCGCGAATGCTGGCGAAACCGGCGGCGGGCACATCGAAGGTGATCACGGTGCTGGATTGTTCACGTGAGGCTGCGAAGAGGTGTCCGTCATCGACGGCTGCGGCGGCTAGCGGCACACTCAAACGATGGGCACTCGCATACGGATTGACGACGATCGCGGCTTGAGCGGCATGGATCTTGGTGGGGAACGTGGCCGGCGGCGGCGTGCTCACCGGGGTCGCCCCCAAGACGCGGGCGAGATCGCTCGCGGTCACGGGTTCGGCGCGTGGCTCGCCGCTGGCCAAGGCGTACATACCCCGCAGCAATTCGTCACGATGCGCGATCATCGAGGCTCGCGTCCGCAGGACGAGGCGGGAAATCGGATCGGGGACACCGGCGGTGACGGCGGCCGTGAGCGCCTCGGCGGCCTCAGGACTTTGCGAGCGACCGCCGCTGTGGTGATACGGATGCTCACCGTCCGTGAAGTACTTGCCGAGCGTCCAGAAGCGTCCCAGCGCGAGGCTCCAAGTTGCCAAGCGGCGGAGGTCGAGGTAACTATCGCACACGTTGCCGGGCCAGTGAACGAGCAACCCGGTGGCGACTTCGCCCGAGTCGACCATCTCGCCGAGCCGCGGCGCCAGGGCGAGGAACGAGGCATCGTTGGCAGCATCGATCGGCCGCGCGGTGAGCGCTTGGATCTCCGCTCCGCCTTCACGACGCAACACCTTGGCTTCGTCGCCGAAGCCGGTGCCGCCGGTGAAGTCGATCGGCATCATGCCGACGTAGCCGAGCGAGAGGATGCTCGGTGTCAGGTCCGCGGGGGTCGATCCGGCGAGTCGTCCGTAAACCTGGGGTGCGATCCCGACGGCGGCGGCAGCCGCCGCGTGAGCCTCCTTCAGACTTCGTTCGCCATCGCGGTAGGTCATTGTATCAAAGACGACATCGGCTGCGGGACCGCCACCGGCCCAACCGATCTCGCCGCTGCGGAGTTGCTCGACGAGGGGCTCCCGCCAAGCCGCGTCGGGTTGCTGGGCCAGCGCCGCGATCACGGCATCGTCCAGCAGGATATTCGTCGGCGTCGCCAGAACGCCCGTCTCGACGCCCGTCTCGACGCCCGTCTCGACGCCCGTTTCGACGCCCGTTTCGACGCCCAGTTCACCCGCCACGGTTGGCGTCGTTTCGGCCCAAGCTTTGACGAGCGATGGCAGGGTCGAGGGCGTCAGCAGCGTCAAGTCGATCAACGACGGATCGGTCGAAAAGTAGTGGTCACGTTCCTCGGCGAGGGCATCGAAAGCCGCGTGCAGCGAGTCGATGGTCGCGGCAGAGTCGCCGGCGACATAGGCGGTGGCTGCTGCCACGAGCTGCTTCTGGAAACGGATTTCGTCAAGATTGCTGGTGTACCGCAGCCGCCGCGTCATGACTTGGACTTGCAGCATCGCGTAGCCGAGCGAGAAGAAATCCTCAGGGCCGACGGACCGATGCGGCGATCGCAGCGTGTCCGATTCTGAACTCGCTAGACCGAGTGAGGCGAGCATCTCGGCGCGGTCATGGCCGTCGAGCCAGACGCACTGCTCGGTCGCTCGGCAGCGTGATTCATAGCTCTCGACGAGCCGATCGCGGCTCAGTCGTGGCACCACCACGAGTCGCCGCGGCGCCGGTTCCGGCGGCGAATCGGCGCGGTACCAGGCCGGATTCTGCTGGGTCGCCGCGATCAATCGGGGATGCCAGAGCACAGTCCACGCAGCCAACAGATTGCGGGCATCCGCCACCGCAGCGTCCTTCGGGAAATCCTCCAGCGTCGACGACGGCAGCAGGATCAGACATTCATCGAACGGGGGCGTGACGACGGAGCTAGGCATATCGTAAGTATAAAAATTTGACTTGGGGGCGTCCGGCTCGGTAAACTATGAGCTAGCAGAAC
>JBBSJZ010000538.1:0-4335 GCA_038256795.1 Pirellulales bacterium
CCGAGATGCGACCGACGCCGTTTCAAGCTTACCTGCGAATCCAAATCGGCTGTGACAAGTTCTGCACCTACTGTGTCGTGCCCAACACGCGCGGCCCCGAGCAAGGGCGACATCCACAGCAGATCCTCGCCGAGGCGGTGACGCTCGCCGAGCAAGGTGCCAAAGAAATCACACTGCTCGGACAAACCGTCAACAGCTACAAATTCGCTGACGGCGACCGCACCACCGACTTGACGAGCTTGCTCGAGCAATTGCAAGTAGTCGACGGCATCGAGCGAATCAAATTCGTGACGAACTATCCCAAGGACATGACCGAGCGGTTACTCACCGCGGTCCGTGATCTGCCCAAAGTATCACCCTACCTGCACGTCCCCGCCCAGAGTGGCAGTGACGCAGTGCTCAAGCGAATGAAGCGCGGTTACACCATCGCGGACTACATGGAAATGTTCGAGCGGATCGAGCGGATCGTTCCCGAAGCGGCCGTCAGTAGTGACTTCATCGTCGGCTTTTGCGGCGAGACCGAGGATGACTTTCGAAAGACGATCGCGCTCGTCGAGCGATGTCGTTTCAAGAATAGCTTCATCTTCCAATACAGTGTTCGGCCGGGTACCAAGGCGGCCGAGCGACTCGCCGATGATGTGCCGATCGAAGTCAAAGCGAGGCGGAACCAAGAGTTGCTCGCAGTCCAGGATCGCATTTGCTACGAAGAGAACGAAAAGTTTCGCGGTCGCACCGTCGAGGTGCTCGTCGAAGGTGCGAGCAAAAAAGACCGCAAGCGTCTCGACTTTGATCCCAGCGATCCCACCGCGGTCCTGCAAATGACCGGCCGAACACCGTGTGACCGCATCGTCGTCTTTGACGGAAAAATGCGTCAAGCTGGCCAGACCTTGTCCGTCGTGATCGATGACGTTAGCACCACCACCATGATCGGCCGCGTCAAGACCGTCGACGTCGTCACCATCGGCGTTTGAGACCTTCCTGTTCCATCTTCATCGTTAGAAAGTATCATCATCGCCGCCACGATATCTCCTCCACCGATCACGTCCGTGAAGCTCGCCAGCGGCATGACGGTGCTCGTCGAACCGATGCCGTGGTTGCGCACCGCCGCGTTTTCATTGTCGCTGCATGCGGGCGTGCAAGCCGAGTCACTCGATTGTGGTGGTCTGGGGTCACTCGTTTGTGAGATGGTCCAGCGGGGTGCGGGGCCGTACAGCAGTCGTGATTTGGTGGCGGTCCAAGACAACCTCGGTATCGACCGCAATAGTAGCGTGTCGACGTCGATGGTTTCGTTCAGCGCCGCGATGCCGGCGGATTCACTCGCGGACGCACTGCGGATTTATGCCGACACGATTCGTCGTCCGCACTTGCCCGCCGATCAACTCGATGACGCGCAACAAATGTCGCTGCAAGAGTTACGAGCGATGGAGGATGAACCGACCCAGCGGGTGATGCTGCGATTGCGCGAACTGCAGTACGGCCCGAGTTTGGGGCGCACCGCCTTGGGGACGAGCGAAAGCGTCGAAGCGATCACGATGGACCAGGTGCGAGCGTTCTATGAGACGCACTATCACGCCGGCGGTTCCATTCTTGCCGTGGCCGGGCGCGTGCAAGCCGAGCAAGTGATCGAGCTGGCGACCGAGCTCTTCGGCGATATGAAAACGGGCGAGCCGATTCGGCAAGGGAAACCTGAGGGCGAGTCCGTTTACGAGCACATTGAATCGCCATCGAGTCAAACGCACATTGCCTTCAGTTTCGATTCGCTTCCGTACGGTCACGCCGACTATTTCAAGCGTCGCGCCGCTGTGGGCATCTTGAGTGACGGCATGAGCAGTCGCCTGTTCGATCGCGTTCGCGAGAAGCGAGGACTGTGCTACACGATCACCGCGAATTGTCATTCGTTGCAACAGGGCGGTGGGGTGTTCGTGTACGCGGGCACGACGCCGGAACGTGCTCAAGAAACACTCGATGTCGCCCTGCGTGAGATCGAAAATCTCGCCGACGATTTGGATCAAGCGGAACTCGATCGCTGGAAAGTCCGAGTCGAAAGCAGTCTGATCATGGAACAGGAATCGAGTCACTCGAAGGCGTCATCGATGGCGTCGGATCAATTGCAACTCGGTCGTGTGATGTCGACGGCGGAGATCGAAGAGATTATCGCATCGCTCACCGTCGAAGGAATTTGTGACGAGTGGCGCCGCGATCCACCCAAGAATTATCGGATCGTTACGCTTGGCGAAAACCCACTCCGAGTCCCCACCCGTGCGTAGCGGTTGTCGTCAATGGGTTCTTGATTGAGATTGTCATCTTGGCCCATCGCACTCACCCGACAAACGGTCATTGCTGTCGACCGTTCTTGCTCCTCAACAACCCGTAGCGATTTCCGCAACGAGTGCATTCATCTTTCATCCTTCATCCTTCCAACTTTGCTCATGCCTGAATTTCGTGCTGTGACTCTTCCGAACGGGCTTCGCATTGCTGCGGAAGTCGATCGACGCGGTTACTCCGCCGCCATCGGTTACTTCGTTCACACGGGGGGTCGTGATGAGGTGGATCTCGAGTCCGGTGTTAGTCATTTCCTGGAGCACATGATGTTCAAGGGAAGTGCCCGGCGCAGTGCTGCGGATGTCAATCGTGAGCTCGATGAGCTCGGTGGCCAGAGCAACGCGTACACGAGCGAAGAGCAGACAGTTTACTACGCGACGGTGTTGCCCAAGTTCCAGGATCGCGCGGTCGAATTGCTGTCGGATATCCTTAGCCCGGCGTTGGATGAGCACGAGTTTGACACGGAGCGTCAGGTGATTTTGGAAGAGATCGCCAAGTACGAGGACCAGCCGCCGTTTGGCGCGTTCGAGCGGGCGATGGAGATTTACTTTGGCCCGCGAGGTGTCGGCCGCCGCGTGCTCGGGACTGCGGAGTCGATTCAAGCGATGACGGCGGAAACGATGCGAGATTATTTCAATCGCCGCTATCGTCCTGAGCGAATCGTGCTCGCCGCTGCCGGAAATGTGGACTTCGACGCCCTCGTCGCGATGGCTGAGCAACACACGTCATCGTGGGCTGGGCGGCCGACGCCCGAGGCGCCCGGCGAGGATTCACGGGACACGCTTCCCGTGGGCATCGGCATCGACCCGGTGCTCGACATTCCCGACGCGGCCCAAGCTTATTTGATTCGCGTCAGTCCGGGGCCAGACTCCCATGACGCCGATCGTTATGCGACGCGATTGATGTCGACGGTCGTTGCCGACGAGGGCGGTAGCCGATTGTTCTGGGAATTGATCGATACCGGTCGGGCTGAAGTGGCCACGATGTGGCCGCAAGAATTCAGCGACACTGGGGCGATGTTCAGCTACCTGGCGTGCGCGCCGGAGGATCTGGCGAGCAATCGTCGGCTGATGGACGAAGTACTCGTGCGGTGCAAGGAAAAGGGCTTTGAGAAAGATGAAGTCCAGCAAGCGATCAACAAAACCGTTGCCGGTTACATCATGCAAAGCGAACGTCCCAGCAATCAACTATTCGGACTCGGTAGCCGGTGGCTGTGTCGCAACGAGTACGTCAGCTTGGACGAGCGGTTGGATCGCTACCGCCGGCTCGACGAGAACGACTTGCAGCGAGCGGCTGATCGATTCATCACGATGGACACCCTCGAGATCATTGCATCGGGATCCGAGTGAAGGCTCCGGCAGTAGGCCGGTTCGGCCGCGGACCCGCTATTCCGCATCCGCGTGATGGTCGTATTGAGGTTCGGGCAACCAGAAGCTGAGGATAAAATTCGCCAGGTACAGGACGAAGGCGACACCGGCGGCCACGTAGGCCACCTTGGTCGCGGGCCCACCTTCAATGGGCAGGACAAGGGCGAGCCAGTGCGTCACGGCGGCGAAGCAGGTGCCGAGCATGCGGCCGCCAATGTTCGCGGCAAAGCTCTCACCGGTTCCACGCAAGTGAAGCGGGTAGGCACCGGGCAGGTAATTGCCCCAGAAACTGAATTGGGCGACCGTCAATAGACCGGCGAAGAACATGCCGTATTCCAAGTAGGACAAACTCGTTGTGCCGGCCCAGGCGAACACGAGTGGCATCACGATCAATCCTGGGAGCAAGAAGATGCGGAGCAGCTGTCGTCGGCTGACGATGACCACGGCCAATCCCGCCAGCACGAATCGCCCGATCAAGCCGCCGATCTCTTGGGTTTTTGTCGCTTCAGTGGCGCGGGCCATTTCGATCGGGCCAGCAATTTTGCGAGACTCGCCCATCACCGCCCGCTTCACTTCCTCGTCGCTCTTGCCGGCTGCGGTCAAGCTCGCGACCAGCGCCGTTTTCTGGTCGTCCGTGAATTTCTCG
>JBBSJZ010000539.1:0-4334 GCA_038256795.1 Pirellulales bacterium
GCAATCCCACGTAAAGCGACACGAAGACCGTCGCGGAGGATCGCTCGATGGTTCCGCCGCGGCCCTTTCCATACCGAATCATCTCCGCCCCGAGTACCGCAGAGACGACTACAATCGCCGCAATCACGACCCAGCCGAGCTTGCCAACCGGACAGTCCGGCGGATACGTCGCACCGAAAATTGGCCAAAATAACGGCAAATAAGCCCCCAGCATCACTGTGAGCGTCCCCAGGACACTTCCCCGCCGCGACACTTGGCGACCGCTCGCGGCGATCATGGTCGATGCATCCCAAGCCGTACCGAGCCCGAAAAAAAATAATAGCGGCAGCAGCCACAAACCCACCACACCGCCCCCCGACGAGCGGGCATCGAGCACGAGCAACACGCTCACCATCGCGATCAATATCGCCGACGTTCGCAATCGATCCTTCAACACCTTGCACCACCCATCATCCGTTCACGCTCAACCCACCGAATCGCCGCTCGCGGGACCCGAAGTGATCGATCGCCGCGACGAAATCATGGCGAGCAAACTCGGGCCAATTCTTTTTCGTGATGTACAGCTCCGCGTAGGACAGTTGCCACAGCAAGAAGTTGCTCAGTCGCATTTCGCCGCCCGTGCGGATCATCAAGTCGATCTCGGGCAAGTCGCCCGTGTCCAACCGGGACGATAACGCGGCTTCATCAATCGCCTCGATCGCTAGCTCGCCGGCGACCACTTCACCGGCAATCCGACGAACCGCGCGGACGATCTCGTCGCGGCCGCCGTAATCGATCGCCAACACCAATTTGGTTCCCGCGTTTTCGGACGACATCTCGATGGTGCGATTCATCTCGCTCAGCACCTGGTGAGGCAATCGATCGCGCCGGCCGATCACCTGAAGGCTGAGCTTCTGGTCCATGATCAAACGCCGCTCTTCGACAAGGTACTGCTCGAGCAAGTGCATCAAGAAATCGAGCTCAGGTTGCGGTCGCTTCCAATTCTCACTGGACAGACAGTACAGCGTGACGGCGCCAATCCGCAGTTCGGTCGCCACTTCGCTGACCATCCGCACCGTCGTCACGCCACGGCGGTGCCCTTCGATCCGCGGCAAACCACGTGATTGAGCCCAGCGACCGTTGCCATCCATGATGATGGCAACGTGCCGTGGTGGTGCGTCGATCGGTGTGACGTGCTTCGGCATCTCGTTGGCCAGCAGCGGATCGTCCATCAAACGCTAGACCACTGCCGCGGGAAGTAACTCGGCCGCCGCGTCCGTGAAAATCGTTTGCGCCCGGTCGGGACCGACCGACAAAATGCCAACCGGAACTCCGACGAGTTCTTCGATGCGCTTGACGTAATCCAGGGCACCCGACGGGAACCCCGAAACCGTGCGAACGTCGTCGACGGGATCCATCCAACCGGCAATGGTTTCGTAAATCGGGACACATCGTCGGACTTCATCGGCGTGACTCGGCACCCGCGTGATCCGTTTTCCATCGAGCTCATAAGCGACGCAGACCTTGATTTCCTCGAGATGGCTGAGCACGTCCATCATCATCAGCGCCAGACGCGTCACGCCACTGAGTCGAGCGGTGTAGCGCACGGCGACCGCATCGAACCATCCACAGCGACGCGGGCGACCCGTGGTCGTGCCGTACTCATTGCCGAGTTCGCGAATCTTGTCGCCGGTGGCATTGGATAACTCGGTGGGAAAGGGGCCACCGCCAACACGGGTGCTGTAGGCCTTGCAAACGCCGATCACTTGATTGATCCAACGCGGCGGCACGCCCGCGCCGGCGCAAACGCCGACACCGCTCGAGTTGCTGCTCGTGACGAACGGGTAAGTGCCGTGATCGATATCGAGCAGCGCGCCTTGGGCTCCCTCGAATAAAATTCGCTTGTCCGCTTCGGCGGCATCCAGAAGCATATCGGTCGTATCGCCAATCATGCCTTGAAGTCGCTGGGCCCAACCGGCTGCGGTCGCACTGACGACGTCCGGGGCGATCGTCGCCAGGTCCTCTTGGGTGGCGCCGAGGCCGCGGAGGATCGTGGTCTTCTGCTCTGCGACCGCGCGGATCCGCTCGTCGCGACCGGGCTGGACGAGGTCCGCCATACGAATCGCGTGCGTTCGTCCGACCTTGTCACGGTAACACGGGCCGATGCCACGATTCGTCGTGCCGATCGATTCGCCCTTGAACTGGGTCGCATTGATCACCCGGTCTTCGATCATGTGCCACGGCATTACCAAATGGGCCCGCTCACTGATGAGCAAGTTGGCTGCCACGTTGACACCGCGTTTGCCGAGTCCGTCGATTTCGTCGAGCATCGTCGAAGGGTTGATGACGACGCCCGGGGTGATCAGGTTTTGCACTTGCGGGTGCAAAATACCGCTCGGGATATGGTGCAGCTTGTACGTCTGGTCACCCGCCACCACGGTGTGACCCGCATTGGCACCGCCCTGGTAACGAACGACGAGATCGAAGCGTGGTGCGAGTAAGTCGACAAGTTTGCCCTTGGCCTCGTCACCCCACTGCAGTCCGATAACACAGGTTCCCGACACCCCACCAGCTCCGAAAAGAATTGCGATTGATCCAACCGCCACCCCGAAGATTTCGGGGGCGGCGCAAACGGCAAAGCCTATGCCCAAACGTGGGCCGGATCAAGGAGCGGCAGCGACAACGATGCGTCCGTTACAGTTCGCTTTCGATCGCTTTGATCAATTCGTCCGCATCGGGCGTCGTGCGGGGGCTGAATCGGTTGACGAGTTGACCCTCGCGATCGATCAGGAACTTCTCGAAATTCCAACTGATTTTGCCGCTTCCAGTCGGCTCAGCATCCTTGCTCGTCAGGTACTTGTACAGATCCGAAGCCCCTTCGCCGTTGACGTCGAGCTTGCTGAACATCGGGAACGTGACATTGAACTTCGAGCTGCAAAATTCCTTGATGTCGGCTTCCGAACCCGGTTCTTGACCACCGAATTGGTTGCACGGGAACCCGAGCACGACGAAGCCCTTGTCCTTGTACTTTTCGTAAAGCGACTGCAGCCCGTTGTACTGGGGCGTCAGCCCACATTTGCTGGCCACGTTCACGATCAGCACCACTTTGCCCTCGTAATCCTCGAGATTGATGGCTTCGCCATCGATCGTCTTGACATCGAAATTGAGGGCGCACTCGTGGGTCGATGCCTCTTTTTTGGCACCCGCATCATCCGCATGGGACATCGTTGAAAACACTCCAGTGAAGGTCGATCCGGCCAATAGGGCCAGGGCAAAAAGAATTCGCATGTTTGGGTACCGTAGGGTGGGGTGGGCGGTGACGCAAGGAATCTCGGTCACCGAGAACTTTGATTCTTGGTCAAGTATACCGTGATTGCTAGTGGCAACGTCGGCGGGCGGGGATTACGTTTGCCTTACTGGTGGAATAGTGGCAGATAACTTGACGAAACGCGTTCGTCTTGCCAGCATCTCGGCTTAATTCCGCCAGCTGTCCCAGAAATCCGACAGATCCGCTTCCCCCTCGCCTCGTGAACTCGATAAGAAATCGGCCCACCATGGAAAATCGTAAAACACTTCTCGCCGCAGGGATTCTCGCCCTGGTTGCTGCCGGAATCGGCTTCGCCGTTCGCGGCGGTTTGCTCGACATTTGGTCGAGTAAGTACGGATTCACGATGACGGAACTCGGCCAGATCACCGGCGGCGGACTCGTCGGCTTCGGCCTCGTGATCCTACTCGCGGGCTTGCTGGTCGACTGGGTCGGCTACAAACCACTGATGATGATCGCACTCGCGTGCCACGTCATCTCCGCGGTGATGTTGTTCTCCGCCACCCCCGTTTTCAATGCGGCGGGCAAAGACGCGGTGTACATGATCCTATTCTGGTCAGCATTCATCTTTGCGGTGGGCAACGGCATTTGCGAAGCGGTCATCAATCCGCTCACGGCGGCACTGTTCCCGGAACAGAAAACGCACTACCTCAATATTTTGCACGCCGGCTGGCCCGCCGGCTTGGTGCTGGGCGGCTTGATCGTGTTCCTCAAGGGATCCATCGGCTGGGAAATTTTGCTGGCCACGTTCTTGATCCCCACTGCAATGTACGGCTTCATCGTGCTCAAGGAAGCGTTTCCGCAAACGGACGCGCAATCCGGATCGATATCGTACAGTGGGATGTTCTTGCGACTGCTCGGACCGTTCTTCTTGATTCTGCTCGTCGCCCACGCCTGCGTCGGTTACGTCGAACTCGGCACGGATAGCTGGATCAACAAAATCACGGGCGGAATCCTGAAGAGTGCGACACTGGGCACGATCCTGTTCATTTACACATCGCTGCTGATGACGGCACTGCGATTCTTTGCC
>JBBSJZ010000540.1:0-4326 GCA_038256795.1 Pirellulales bacterium
CGACTCGCGTTCCCTCTCCCCATTGCTTCGATGGGGTGAGGGTGAGGGTGAGGGTGAGGGGCCTGTTGCGGGATCGGGATGGTTGTTCTTGAACTGCACATTGAGCAGGGCCGGTGGCTAGCGCCAAAGCCGCTCACTTGGATGCTGAAACGACGGCTCGAAAATGAGGTTCGGTTCGCGTTCCCTCTCCCCATTGCTTCGATGGGGTGAGGGTGAGGGGCTTGTTGCGGGGTCGGGATGGTTGTTCTTGAACTGCACATTGAGCAGGGCCGGTGGCTAGCGCCAAAGCCGCTCACTCGGATGCTGAAGCGACAGTTCGGAAATGAGTTCGATTCGCGTTCCCTCTCCCCATTGCTTCGATGGGGGTGAGGGTGAGGGGCTTGTTGCGGGATCGGGACGATCGTTCTTGAACTGCACATTGAGCCGGGCCGGTGGCTAGCGCCAAAGCCGCTCACTCGGATGCTGAAGCGACGACTCGGAAATGAGGTTCGTTTCGCGTTCCTTCTCCCCATTGCTTCGATGGGGTTTGGGTGAGGGTGAGGGGCCTTTTGTGCAATCGGGACGGTTGTTCTTGAACCGCACATTGAGCAGGGCCGGTGGCTAGCGCCAAAGCCGCTCACTCGGATGCTGAAGCGACGACTCGAAAATGAGGTTCGGTTCGCGTCCCCTCTCCCCATTGCTTCGATGGGGAGAGGGTTAGGGTGAGGGGCCGGTTGCGGGATCGGGATGGTTGGTCTTGAACCGCAAATTGAGTAGGGCAGGTCGCATCCGCCACCTCTTCGGCACGATCGGTAGGATCGCTACAGACTGTCGACGTCATGTTTATCGAAGGATTTTTGCGGGTTCATTTAAGCTGCCGCTACCGATCGCGTCGCGGTTGAGACCTAGGGTGAAAGTACCGACGACTCAAGGCTTTTCTTGTCGGCACTTTTCAACTTGTCACCCGAGTCTACCGATGGTCTCAGCAGTCGCCCCTCCGCTTGCGGAGTCGATCCAGCGTTCCGACACGTCCACCATTCGCCTCGCCCGCTCCCGCGAGGAGCTGACAGACGCATTCAAGCTCGTTTTCGACTCGTACTTCCAAGCGGGCTTGGTCGAGCAAAAGCTCAGCGGTTTACGGATCACCCCGCACCACTTGCTGCCCACCAGCGAAGTGCTCATCGTCAAATCCGGAAACACGGTCACGTCGACACTGTCTTTGTTCGGTGACGGGTACCTCGGTTTGCCGATGGAATCGATGTACGCCCGCGAACTCGCCGGTCTCCGCGATGACGGTTTGCGCGTTGCCGAAATCGGTTGCTTGGCCGATCGTCGGCAATCCCAAGCTCGGTTCATCGAAACCTTCATCAAGCTCGGCCAACTACTCGTCCAAGTCGCACTCACGCGAGGTCTCGACGGGATCGTGGCGGCAATGCATCCCAAACACGCTCGTCTCTACAAACGCATCATGGGATTCCGCCAAATCGGCGACCTGACCGATTGCCCCTACGCCAACGGCAACCCCGCAGTCGCACTGCTGCTCAAGTTCGACGAGCATTTTGGCACGCCTCTAGCACCCCAGTACCTCGGCGAGCGGATTCCCACCGCTGAGTTAGCGCCCTATCGCTGGGATCGCGACATGCGCCGCCACTTCCAACAAATACTTGACCGAGACCATCGCGTTGCTGAATCCGAAGGCATTCAGGGCTATTACAACTGGGCCGCCAGCACCGGTGCGGCAATCGCTGCGACTCAGCGATGACTCGCGGGTTTCCCCCGCCCCAGGGAGGACAAATTGGCATCACCCAACGAAGCCCCTGGAATTCGCTCGCGATGCCGAATTCCCAACTTCACCTTGGCTGGTCCAAGCTTCCCACGGTCAATCCGCAGGCCGGGTGCAAGTCGACATCGCTGGCACGATTCACAGTCGCACGTGTCAATGTTCGGCGCTCGGATGACGAGTTTCCAGACCACCGCTGTCGAAATGCCCGTTACGACAGCGAAAACTGTGAAGCTTATTAGCAAAGTACTCAATTTTGTTCTCCACCGAGGACGCGAGACAAGAAGAGAGGAGTACGTGGCCCAGGATCCCAGAGATAAGAAGAATCCAACCCCAAACGCGTCAAATATCACGTTCTAGCAAACACACTCCACCTCAAAATGAACTCGCCTCGTTCATTCTTCGGTCATTTCTTCGCTAGGCCCACTCTTTTTAACAGCTTTCAAGCTACTTTTCTACCGAATTACGACTCATCAACAACGTCCAACCGATGAGTGCGACGATCAATCCCGCTGCAAAACTAATACCGATGGCCCACCAACGGATCCGCCGCAATCGACCCTGGTTCTTGGCCACCTGACGGTCGGTGATCCGCGAGCCGAGATCCTCACCTTCAAGCAGCGCCGCTGACGCGACCGTGTTCACTCTAGGTGCAGCAACGAGTTCTTTCGCTGCCGTGCTCGTAACTGGCGTATTATAGGTGCTAGGCAATTGAGCGGTTTTGGCGCTAGCCACCGGCGCGAGCGTGCTCGCAGCAGTCGGCGAATTGCAGGTGCCTGGCAATGCAAGCTTGCTGGTGCCGCGAGGCTTTGGTTCCACGTTCTGGAGAGTTTGACTGGGGCCGTCGTGGTCCCGAAAACCCTGAGTAACTGGTTGCTTTGGGTGGCCGGCGGTTCCGCCGGCGGTTCCGCCGGCAATGCGGGCGGCACTCGTTTTTCCGCGACGTGAAAAATGACGCTTCTCTTGCTTACGTGTCTCGGCGGCAAGCGGAGGTGTCGCAATCGGGTGATTGGGCTCGCCGGTTGACACTCGATCCACCCGGATCGTTTCAGCCGGCTTAGTTGTCTGCGCCGGCGACGCGTGGGCGCCGTGTGAAATGGGCAATGGCGAGATTGGCGATTGCGCTCGCGATGGGACTTCTGGCGGCCGCCTCCCGAGCGACACACGCATGCTTCCGAGTGAGATCGGCGGGGTATCAGTGCCGAGCGACTGGATGGGATTCCATGGGATGTGGTTCGGAGGCGGATCCAGATCGATGAGCCAAACTCGCCCATCGAGTGAAACGATCGCTCGGTCGACCCGTTTCAAGCGGTGAGCGCGCAAACGGAGGGTGCTGGGGTGTCGGCTTCCCAAAATCGTGATGCGTCGCCGCAGGTCTCGCGTTCGCCATTTGTCAAAGCAATCGAGGTCCAGACGAACGTGATCCGATTCCCAAAGACTTCCGCCGCTGCCCAGACTAGTGATCACGGCGTCGTTCAAGGCATGCCCGTGTGTCGCTGGGCCGCTGGGGGGTACCGGGGGAATCGGCTTGGCCGAAATGGCGGGCTCTCCGGGGCGGCGGAAAGCGGCCCGGTCCGCCGCTTGGGTCGTGTCCCCCGCTTGCGAAATCGTCACCACAGTCTTGCCAACCACCAACTCGTCGAGCGAGTTGATCAAGCCCCAGCGAGCGAAGGCGATCGAGCACAGCGGCCAAACTTCGATCGAGTCAATAAAGGAACACGCCAGATAAACCACGGGCGGCACGCGTAAGTCATCAAGCCTGGCGCCGCAGCGTTCGTGGGACCCAATCAACACGAAAGGCTCCGTGGGCTCGACCGAAAAACGAAGCTCACCTCGCTGGAAATCGATCCGCCAAGGTTTCCATGGCCAAAATTTTGGTTGGGTAACGGCCATGTTGAGCAGAGCAAACCTCGTCGAGCTCGTCGCTCGCCATCGTCGAAGATGAAATTAGAAAAGCTTGAATCAATATCTCGATATCTCAGCAAATCGCTGAGTACTCCCCATAATCTCAGCAATTCAACTGGTAGCGACCACCACTTCAACTGGTAGCGACCACCACTCGCGTGCGGGACAACAGATTGAACTCTCCACCCACGTTCCCTGTCTTGCCCCGTTCGATTTATTTTCTGCATCGCCCGCGGCTGCAGTTGGCCCGCAGTCGGCGGTAGCGGATCAGTATACCGCAATGCCGATTCGCGTTGACTTCCATGTGTCGAAAAGAAAAAGGAAGCCTGAAATTCTGGTTATGCGCAACAAATCACCAGTACGGCTGCCTTTCCGAGGATCGGACCCACTTAGCCTAAATGTGCAATTTTGTTCCTCCCCAAGGAGTGTAAGCTGGGGGTCTGCCGTGATCTCAATACGGATCCCTCAATCTCGGCGACTGATGTTTTGTCCATTAATTTGGCCCAGCTTTTGAAGCGAAGGTACTGAACTTTTGTCTAAATCGAACAAAAACACTCGCAAACCACGGAAACATTTTCCGGTATCGACATCGTCGGCACGCGGGGACGCTTCACGTCACGCCTCCTCGCGCGCCGTAAGCGACAAAACGAACAGCGACCTGC
>JBBSJZ010000541.1:0-4313 GCA_038256795.1 Pirellulales bacterium
AGACGAGGAGAAAACAATGCTTGATCATATCCAAGAGAAGTATGGAAACTTTTACGACGACGTCAGTGAACGAACTGGCTTGGGGCAGCCCGACACGCGAAACGCTGGCATCGGCGTTACTGAATCTGCGATCGCGTTTGCAGCCGCACTTGGCGCAACCTTTGTCGCTCGCGAGTTGATCGATGCCGCTTGGCGAACAACGTTGGACCGCGATCCGCCAAAGAATCCCGCGTCTCGCGAAGTCGATTGGAAAGAGGCGATGTTGTGGGGAGCTGCGTCAGGTGCACTGGTGGGGATCGCTAGAATCGCCTCTCGGCGTGTCAGCACACTAGCGGTCCGGAAATTCCATGCTTAACGGGGATCAACATGGTCCTCCCCCGCCTGGTCCACCGAAAAATGCCGTCGCATGACCGCTTCCCCTGGCGACCAAATTGCCATCGAGAATGTCGATCGGCTCGCTGCCCGGGTGCTGGGCGGATGGCTGGTCTTAATATGGTTGCAAAGGCTTTCTTTTAACACAATTCGATCGAATCATAGCATGGGCGTCGCGTCAAAAGATCGACGTCGCGAAATCGGCCTCGTGAAATGATTTGCCTCATCGGTCTTTATCTGCCGCATCGTCATGAAGTCATATTCGCTGGAACTACCACTCAGTGCTGCAGTGAGTGATTCTGGCGATTCCCGTGGCGGCATGGCGTTTGCAATCTACCACCTTCAATTCAGCGGTGTGATGGTTTCGCCGCGTACGACACTTCCTATACCAACGGGTATTACGATGAGTAAAAAACTCCAACGCCTTTCTATTGTCATTGCACCAGCGCTAGCGCTCATGTTGAACCCAGTTTCTTATGGCGATGAAGCTGAGAACGCAGGTGCTCGCTACGAGGACGACGCTTGGTACGATGTTTCCGAGTGGTTCGACGGCAATGACTACAACCCAACCGATGAGGCGATCGGCCGCTGGGACAGTGAGACTTTCAGCTACTATGACAAGCAAACCAGTACCGACAACGACAATGACGTCGAAACAGTCGACGCCGCCGAGTTCTACGGCGAAGACTGGGATGACGGTTACGGGGTCTACGGCGACAAGGACCGGGACGGTAACTACGAGACGTATTCTCGCTACCACGATACCGATGGTGACTATTTGAACGATGCATACTCGACCTACAAGGACGATGATGGCGACGGCATCTACGAAACCTACGATTTCCGGGATCTTGCCCATCATTCCAAGCACGCAGTTCACAGTAGCAATGTCGCGCAGACGACTCAGAAAGGTTTGAGCGGCAAGAGCGTTAAAGTGTCTGGGAAGATTGCGGAGGTAAAGAATGTTCGTCGGCTTGGAGGTCTCGGTCGAATGCTCCAGGTTGATTCGAATGATGGTAAGTCCACCTGGGTTGACATGGGAGGTAATTCGACTCTCGGTCTCTTCAAAGGTGACTCTGTGACAGCGTTCGGTCCAATGACCAAGGCTGGGAACAAGCAGGTACTCGTTGCGACCACGATCGAAACGCAGGGTAAGCAAGTCCCTATCACTCGCGAGGGTCGAAAGTTCAGCGGCACTGTGCAGACGACTCGCACGGCCACAGTGCGTGGCGATGAGCGGATCGTTGCCAAGATCAAGACGGAAGATGGCAAGACACTGACCGTCGATATGGGCGCAGCGGAGCAAGCTAAGAATATCAAGCAGGGTGACAAATTGAATGTCACCGGCGTTCCAGTTAAGATTGGTGATCGAGTCATCTTGATCGCCGACGTTACTTCGCTGAAGTAGATCGCGTCGGTAATTCCAAGGCCCGGAAAACTCGTTGCAGTTTTTCGGGCTTTTTTTATCGGAATTCGCCAGAGTTCCCGCCTCCAGCTCGAATCGGGAATTCTGGCGAATCCCATAAAGAATTATGAACGCACTGCTTGTCACACTCTGGGCGCATGTCCGCAATAGCTACTGGTTCATCCCTTCGCTGATGGCGATTAGCGCGATCGCCTTATCTTTGCTGACCACCGCGATTGATAGTCGCGTCGGAGCGGAATGGATGGAGAACGTGAGTTGGCTGTATGCGAACAAGCCAGCTGGAGCTCGCGCGGTGTTGTCAACCGTTGCCGGCTCGATGATCACGGTCGCAGGCGTCACATTCTCAATGACAATTCTTTCGATTTCGCACACCACATCGCAAATCGGCCCACGCCTCCTGAACAACTTCATGGGCGACAAAGCGAATCAATTCACTTTGGGCATTTTTATTTCAACGTTCATCTATTGCTTAATGGTCTTGCGTACCGTTCGCGGCGCTGAGAGTGCGGCACCCGGAGGTCCCGAAGACTCAGAGTTGATGGGAGCTTTCGTGCCGCACGTTGCCGTAATCGTAGGTGTGCTGATGGCACTGATGAGCGTCGGAGTGCTGATCTTCTTCATTCATCACATCCCCGAGTCCATTCACGTCTCGAACATTTTAGCGAACGTCGGTCGCGGATTGAATGATCGCATTGACAGCCAGTTCCCGACTCGGGTCGGTGAGCCGCGAGACGACGAGTCGGAGCGAAACGCATTGTCGGAATTACCAGATTCGTTTCGTGATACGGCAAGATGCGTCGAGTCATCGGCGACCGGTTATATCGAATACATTGACGGCGACGGGTTGATGGAATTGGCGGTCAAGTATGATCTCGTGATCGAAGTGCAACGCAGTCCCGGCGATTTCGTAACCAACAAAAGCGAACTACTGTTGGTTTCACCACAGGAGCGTATTGATGATTCGCTTGCCAAACAGTTGGCCTCGATGTTGATTCTCGGTACCCAGCGAACGGCAACACAGGATTTGCGATTTCAAGTCAATCAACTTGTCGAAGTTGCGATGCGTGCTTTGTCGCCAGGCGTCAACGATCCGTTCACCGCCATAAGCTGTATGGATTGGCTGCAATCGGCACTGGAGAACTTGGCGACTCGTGAGCTACCGGACGCCCACCGTTATGATGAGGACGGCACGTTAAGAATCGTAGCGGAACCGATCACCTTCGATTCGTTTGCCTCACTCGTTTTCGATCAACTCCGACCTTACGTCGCACCCGATCGAACGGCTGCGTTGCACCTGATGGAGATGATTGGTGGGCTATCAAACTACGTCCAGAGCGATCGGAGCCGTCACGCGCTCGTTCGCCATGCGTGTGCGTTGCGTCGTGAGTGTAAGCAATCGCTTAACGACCATCGAGCACTACTCGCAATTGGAGTCCAGTATCGCGACGTGTTGAAGTCTCTAACCAACCGAAACTTACGCGTTCTTGTGACCTAGCCGGCGGTGTCCGGTTTTGCCAAAATGCCGTCTTCATTTGATGAAGCGAGTGCGAATTGGGAAGGACGCTATTACAGACCTCTACGGCCCACTGACGACTTTGGTGGCCAGGAAATTGATGCTTCTTTCGGCGAGGCGCGTGAGCAATCGGTTGGTGCTACCTTCTTCGTCAAGCGTCATTTGCAAAATTTCAGCAGCATCATGCTCACCGAGCTTGTCGGCGAACGCTCGCGCCGTTCCGTAACCTGCCATCTCGTAGTGCTCCACTCGCTGGGCAGCCGCAATTAATGCGGCGTCGAGCACTCGCGGCGGGATGTCCTCCTTGAGTAACTGGTCGCCCTCACCAATGATCCCCTCCATCGCTCCGCAGCGATGACCGCCCGGCTCAAATTCGAGCCCTTTGAAGATGGTTTCCAGTCGCTCAACGTGAGTCTTCGTTTGCTCCAAATGGTGAGCAAAGGCTGCCTTGAGCTGCTTATCGCTGGCGGCGGCTTCCATTTTCGGAATCGACTGCAGCAGTTGGTTCTCGGCGCTATACAGATCCTTTAGCTCATGAACGTACAGCTTGTGCAATGAGTCAAGATTCATCAATGTGTCTCCGTATTCGGACTCGCCAGAATTCCGTCATCAATCCGCGCGCGGGGAAGTCTGGCGAACCCCACCACGGTTGGAAAGGACGTCCTACAGGACGACGATCAAGGCATGCACGACGCCGACGATCCAGAATCCGACGATGGTAAGAACGAGGTTCAACCAAAATTGCGTACTCAAGCCCGAGTTCATGAATACGGCCAGTGGCGGTAGCAATACGGCAAGAACGATTTTCAAGAGCTTATTTTCGTTGGCGATCGCGGTCATTTCAGTTCTCCTAGCGTTAAGTACGAATTTGTTCAGCTGTAGATGCGAATACCATGCCAACCAATTGGGGGTTAACCGCAATTCCTCGTGGTTGTTGTTGATGGGACTCGGAATGACGGCGAATCCGAATCATTCACTTGGGTTGATTTGCGACGTGTTCTA
>JBBSJZ010000542.1:0-4303 GCA_038256795.1 Pirellulales bacterium
CCGACTCTTGTAATTGAGGAATGATTTCATGCAGCATTGCCCGAGTTTCACGCACGTCCTCGTTGTCCTGAGCGCGCCGAACCTGGGCCGCACTGACCAGGAAGAGCCGTAGCTGATTCCACGGTTGATCCTCTGCCGCTTCCAGATCCAACTCGACCTGCTCCGCAATGTCACCCGCCAAGACCGGGCGTCCGTTGACGTACTCACGCGAAGCAATTCGCAGCGATTCGTAGGCATCCGGTGCACCACTTTGCCACCAGATCGAGAACAACACACCGAAGCCGACGACGGCACTGCAGGCCCCAATGATCATCGCCAGTTTCACCGCGAAACCGTTAAGCCCCAGCGTTGCACTCGTCGTTGGTCCGTTCGTCGTTCGCTTGTTGTCGCCAGCCACCGCAGTCTGTTCCTCCCGGTCTTGACATGGACCGATAGCAAATCCGGTCGCGGCAATGCAAGAGTGGAGCGAGAAACTACCGACTGGGTTAGACGCCGGGGTGCAGCCAGACCACCGCGTTTTTGCGAGTATCGCCGGAAACGAGCCCGCCGCTGGACGATTCATCGACGCACAGCACCGGCCCAGGGTGGCCACTGATGATACCGGACTGCGTGCCAGCGGCGATGTCCCAGCGCCGCAGCGTCTTGTCGCTCGATGCGGTCCAGAAAGTGCGTCCGTCCTTGGAAAATACGATTTGATTGATCCGTTTCGTATGACCGGTGAATTGGTGCTTTCGTGTCCACGCAGCGGTATCCCAGACACTCAAGTTGCCATCATCATCGCCGACAACGGCAGCGACGACCGTTCTCGTCAAATCGCGATTGATCATGGTGCGCGCGTCGTCGAAGTCCCCGAGCGTGGCTACGGCCGCGCGCTATTGAGCGGGATGATAGCCGCTCAAGGCGAGTTCATTTTGATGGGCGATTGCGACGGGAGTTACAACTTCATGCACGCCTCGCGATTTGTCGAAAAATTGCGGGCGGGCAATGACTTCGTGATCGGCAACCGATTTCAAGGCGGGATTGCCATGGGGGCGATGCCTTGGAGCCACCGCTATCTCGGTAACCCCGTGCTGAGCGGACTGGGGCGATGGTGGTTTCAAGTTCCGGTGCGAGATTTCCATTGCGGACTGCGGGCGATCCGGCGCAGCGTGGTGGAGCAGCTCGGCTTGGCATCGCCGGGGATGGAATTTGCCAGCGAGATGGTGATCAAGGCGGCGATGTCAGGGCTACGAATTTGCGAAGTGCCCACGGTCCTTCGCCCCGACGGTCGCGGCCGGCCGTCGCACTTGCGAAGCGTACGTGACGGATGGCGACATCTAAGCCTGATGGTCAGCCTGGGAATACGAACTCGCTGCGACCACCGATCGATTCACGATGCCAGTTAAACATCGCGGGGAAAGTAAGTGTCGCCTTTCGCTCCGCGAAGTAGCGTTTCGACATTCTTTCGCGGAGCGAAAGGCGACAATACAAAGCCGCACGATGCTACGTCCGATCAGGAACGCATTGCGCCAACCAGTCTTGGTCTTGTCGTCGGTCTCGGCAACGGCAGCATGGTGGTGGTGGTGGTGGTGCAGAGAATCGCGATGGCGATGAGGGATTGCTGTTTTGGACGTTAAGAATGCATTCGGCGGGCGAATCGGCCGCGCTGGTACGTCGTATCGAAAACGGCTTGCAGGTCGATCAAGATGTCGGCCTCAGGGGCTTTCAAGGGAACCGGCAATATCGGCAAGCGGTCCAGCAGGCTCCAAAAATAGTCTTGGCAGTCAGGTCGCTGCTCAGCTCGCGAGACAAAGTAATACAGCTCGCCATCCGGTAACGGCCCGTTCATCGGTAATCGGACGCCGCCTTGCAATAAATCCTGCTCAACCAAGTAAACCCTTTCGCCGATGCTGGCTTCGTAATCGCCCGGCAACGCGTCCGCGATCGCCTCCCGCCAATAGTTGATGAACGTGGAATGAAAGTCCGACCAGAACTCTGGTCGTTCGAGCATCGGATCGAATCCGGACAATTCGCTAAACGTGAGTGACCTTTCGTTCGATTGCGAGACCCTCTGGAACCGCATTGTAGCTCAAACCGCCAAACCTGATCCGACTCGATAACGACGGCGGCAAGCTACTCGGGCAACCGTTCGTCCAGCAATCGCCTCAACCGATCGATCGTGCCACGCCGTTAAAGTTGTGACGAGTCAGCGAACACTCAAAAACGCCGACTACCGCGTGAACAGTTGGTACTGGCTAGCATCGTGCGGCCAATTACTGTCGTAGTGGATGCGACTTCGACCGACGTTTGAAATGGTGCTCGCTCGAGCACATTCGACGACGAGTTCACGCCATGATCTCGTGAACCACTCGGCCGTGGACGTCGGTGAGTCTGAAATCGCGACCGCCGTATTGATACGTCAATCGCTCGTGGTCGATGCCGAGTAGATGCAAGAGTGTGGCGTGGAAGTCGTGGACGTGGACCCGATCGACGGTCGCGTAGAACCCGTACTCGTCAGTTTCTCCAAAGCTGAATCCCGGTTTCACTCCGCCGCCGGCCATCCAGTACGTGAAGGCGTGCGGGTTGTGGTCCCGGCCATCTTTGCCCTGGGCCGTCGGCGTGCGGCCGAACTCGGCGCCCCAGATCACGAGCGTCTCGTCGAGCAGTCCCCGTGATTTGAGGTCTTGCAACAGACCCGCGATGGGCTGGTCGACCTGGGCCGCAAGCTCCGTGTGCTTGCTCTTGAGTTCCGAGTGCTGGTCCCAATACGAGTGACTCGCCTGCACGAACCGAACCCCCGCTTCGCTCATGCGCCGGGCTAACAAACACTGGCGTCCGAAACCCTGAGTCGCTGGCTGGTCCAGTCCATACAACCGCTCCGTCGCCGCCGTTTCCTGGGACAAGTCCATCACCTCGGGGGCTTCGGTTTGCATTCGAAAAGCCAACTCGAGTGACTCGATTCGAGATTCAAGTTGGGGGTCGATCCCCTGGTGAGCGAGTTGTGATCGATTGAGCGATTGAGCTAAATCGAGTTGCCGCCGCAGCACCATATCATCGAGACTGGGATTCTTGACGTTCTCGATTCTCGGTGGCACGTTGGCGTCACCGAGGTTGGTGATGCGGGTCGCTTGGTGCTGGGCCGGAAGAAACGCCGAGCCAAAATTTTGCACGCCGCCATGACCGAGCGTTGGCCGAATCGTGATGAAGCTGGGCAGATTCGAATTCTCGCTGCCAAGCCCATAACTGATCCACGCCCCCATACTTGGACGCACGAACGTGTCGCTACCCGTGTGCATTTTAAGCAGCGCGCCACCGTGTGCTTCATTCGATCCGTGCAACGACTTGATGAAGCAAAGGTCATCCACGTGTTTGGCGACATTGGGAAACAGATCGCTGACCCAAGTGCCCGACTCGCCGTATTGCCGAAACGCCCAGGGGCTGCGAAGGAGATTGCCGGTTTTTGCGAACTGGACACGAGGCTTATCAAAGGGCAGCGGTTTGCCGTCATCGCGCGTAAGCAGCGGTTTGTAGTCGAAGGTATCGATGTGCGACGGACCACCGTGCATGAACAAAAAAATCACTCGCTTGGCCCGCGCGGGAAAGTGCAAGCCGTCCATCGGCGCGCGGCCCCCGGCTTGACCGTGCATCAAGTCCGTCAATGCCAATGCGCCAAATCCCATCGCGCTGCGGGACAACATCTGGCGCCGCGAGCAATTTAATCTGGGTAGTCGCTCCTGAGTTTGATCAATCGACATACAACACTCCGTTGGTGAGCAGCAGGCTGCGGCAATAACTCGCCCAACCCGCAAGCTCCGCTGCCGGCGAATCGTCGAGAATCGTCGATTCTAAATATTTCTTGGACAATTCAATCTCGTCAGCGCGGGGCGCTCGCGAATAGATAATTCGGTACGCCAAGCTGATGCGATCGACCGTGGATGTTGCCGACTTCGATACGCGTTCCGCGAGCCGGTAGCCCGTGTGCATCGTCAACGGATGGTTCATCAGGAACAACGCCTGGTGAGGCACGGTCGTCGTCGGGCGTTTCTCGAGCGAGACCGCCGGGTCCACGTAATCGAACGTCGCGAACACATCATCGAGCGCCGCGCGGTTGATGGGCAGGTAGAGGGTGCGTCGCGGCGAGTCGAATAACTTTCTGGCGACCTTCGATTCCGCTAGCTTGCTCGCCGGCGGCACCTGGGCCTGGCCCATGAATTGACGATCGAGGTCCCCGGCGATGACGAGCAATGCATCGCGAATCGGTTCGATTTCCAATCGACGGCGATTTTGCCGCCATAGCCATTGATTGTCAGGATCCACCACTTCA
>JBBSJZ010000543.1:0-4293 GCA_038256795.1 Pirellulales bacterium
CCTTGTAACGTCTGGCGCCCACGCTCCGCGTAGGAACGAGACATCGACCGCTTCGGCGGTCAGCAACCCTTGCTGAGTCCCCAAAATCGTTTGATTCACGACGGGTCGTTCGCCACGAGTGCGTGCGACCCGTTTTTCATAGTGCTGAGCCAGCCACTCAAACACGACTTCGATTCATGTCTGTGAAACGCGATTACTACGAAGTGCTGGTCATTCAGCGGACGGCGACAAAGGTCGAGATCGATCGCGCCTACCGCAAGATGGCCATCAAGTATCATCCGGATAGCAATCGGGACGATGAGAACGCGGTCGTCAAGTTCAAGGAGGCTACGGAAGCCTACGAGATCCTCAGCGACAAGGACAAACGCCAGCGTTATGACCAATTCGGTCATGCGGGCGTCGAGGGTGCCGCACATCAATTCAATGACGTCGAAGACATTTTTGGTGCCTTTGGAGATCTGTTCGGCGGCAGTTTCGCGGACTTCTTCGGAGGACGTGGCGGTGGTAGTGGTGGTAGCGGTCGTCGAAGGCAATCGAGACGCGGTGCCGACATTCGCTGCGATGTCGCGTTAACGCTTGAAGAGGCCGCACGCGGGACCAAGAAAGACATCTCGTTTCGCCGCCGCGTTCGCTGTGCTAGTTGTGAAGGCAACGGCGCCGCACCGGGCAGCAAACCGGAGAAGTGCACCACGTGCGGAGGTCACGGGCAAGTCATCCAGTCCGCCGGGATCCTGCGGGTCCAGACCTCGTGTCCCAAGTGCCGCGGTGCCGGGCAAACCATCGGTCAACCCTGCACGACGTGCCGAGGCACGGGACTTGAGAACGAGAAAGCGGAACTCAGCGTCGAGATACCTGCCGGAGTCGATGACGGCATGCGAGTGCGATTGCAGGGCGAGGGCGAAGCGAGTCCCGATGGCGGGCCGGCTGGCGATTGCTATTGTTTCATCACGGTTCGGCCGCACGCGTTATTCAAACGTGATGGCACGCATTTGATTTTGCAACTGCCGGTCTCGTACAGCCAAGCGGCGCTCGGCGCCGATATCGAAGTCCCGACGCTCGATGGCGCTCGTAACTTGCGCGTCGAAGCGGGAACTCAAAACGGCGAAGTATTCACGATCCGTGGCAGTGGCATCGCGGACCCACGCAGCGGGCGTGCGGGCGACTTGCTCGTGCAAGTGTTTATCGAAGTGCCTAAGAAACTCAATGCAAAACAAGAGCAACTGCTTCGCCAATTGGCCGACCTCGATCACGAATCGGTGCTGCCCCAGCGGAAGTCGTTCTTGGCTAAACTAAAAACTTTTTTTGAACCCGACCCAGATTCCCAACCGCAGGAAGGAGCGTCTTCATGAACACGAACGAACACAACGCCGACGAGTTGGATCTCGAATCCAAGGCCGATCGGGAGATGGAAACGGAATTGGATTCTGTGCTCGACTTTGACGCCGCGCACGCGTCGTCGTCGGCGGAACCGATCACCCGCGACGAACAAATGGAAGCGATGCGGCGGCAAGTCGATGACGCCAACAAACGGGTGTTGATGGCGCAAGCGGACAGCGAGAATTTTCGCAAACGAATGCGTCGCGACTATGAGGACCAACTCAAATATGCGTCGCTGGCTTTAGTGAAAGACGTCTTGCAAGTGCGTGACAACATGAATCGAGCCATCGAAGCATCGGCGGGTGGTGCCGGCGGCGTCGATTCGCTGTCCGATGGCGTGGCGATTTGCGTCAAGCAACTCGACGATACGCTCGCCAAGTATGGGGTGACGGCGATCGACGATTCAGGCGAATTTGACCCGAACGTCCATGAGGCGATTTCGCAAATGCCGAGTCCCCAGCACGACGCCGGCGCGATCGCCCACGTCGCCGTCCCCGGCTTCATGATGCACGAGCGAGTGGTTCGTCCGAGCCAAGTCGTGGTCAGCACCGGAAAGCCGTAGCACATCCTCCTGAGCGGCATCGGCCTTGGAGGGCTGTCGGTTTAGTTTCGAACTGCGATTTAATAGACATACGACGAGCACTCTTGCCCGTCCGTAGGGGCCATGTCAGCCAAGAGCGGCCAACCGACGACAAAATCAACAGCCCGCCAGCCACCGGCCCCTCACACCACCAACTTTCGTGAGCGGCCTTGGCGCTAGCCACCGGCAGCTCATTCATGCGATCATCCACCGAGGCCGCTGGCTAGCGCCGAAACCGCTCATTTGTTATTTGAGAATCAAGCCGATGTGTGCCCCGCAGCGGGCGAAAGTACGAATCGTCCATGCCAACTTATGATTATGAATGCGATGCCTGTGGTCACGCGATGGAGCTATTCCAGGGCATCAATGATCCCGTCCAAAAGAAATGTCCAGCTTGCAAGAAAAACAAGCTGAGGCGGCTATTCGGAACCGGTGCCGCGATCGTGTTCAAAGGCTCGGGGTTTTACCAAACCGACTATCGCAGCGACAGTTACAAGAAATCGGCAGCGGCCGACAAAAGCTCGGGTGAGTCAAAGGGTTCCGGTGATTCGAAGTCATCCGGCGAAGCGAAGAGTGGCGGCGACTCGAAGTCTTCGGGTGAATCGAAGTCCTCCGGGGAATCCAAATCGGAAGCGAAGCCGAAGCCCGAGTCACAGCCCAAGAAGCCAAAGGGCGACAGCTAAATGCCTCATGTCCGATCGACCTTGCGACTGGACGCGAGCCGCAGCGGATTGCTGGTCATCGACCTGCAGGAAAAACTACTGCCAGCGATCCCCTCGGGTCATGCGGTCGTCCGCCAGGTGCATCGTCTGCTGGACGCCGCGGAGCTGCTGGGCGTACCCGCCGCGGCGACGATCCAGTACCCCCAAGGACTCGGGCCATTGGACAAGTCGCTTGCGGAGCGGATCGCCTCGATCGAGTCCAAGACATCCTTTTCGGCTGCCGTTTGCCGCGAGGCCTTGGAGCCTTGGCTGGCGGGCGGGCGTGACCAAATCGTTGTCACGGGGATTGAGACTCCGATTTGTGTGATGCAAACGGTGCTCGACTTACTGGCCGAAGGGCTCGACGTGTTTGTCGTTGCGGAAGCCGTTGCGGCACGTGATGGGCGTGCGCATGAAATTTCGCTCGACCGGATGCGTGACAGTGGTGCGAGTGTCATCGCGTTGGAATCGGCCCTGTTCGAGTGGTGCGGCGACGCCAGCCGACCGGAGTTCAAGGCCATTAGCAGCATCATCAAACGCCGCGACGATTGATCGATCGATCGCCATCGCTCTACGACACATCTCTTTGCAAATTTCGATTGCGGGCACGCACTCGGCGATGGAGAAGCTATGTCTCATCGCCGCTTGTCTCACCGCTGTGCAGCCCAGATCTTGACTGGCCAGGCGAGCATCCGAACCGTGCACCGAAACTTTTTTGTCGTGTAGTCTGGTTTGGCATGCGTGTTTGGGCTTGCGTGGGGGAGTTTCGCCGCCATACTTACCCGCTTCGCAAAAAACAGAAGCGAAGTTAACAGACATTCACATTGCTGACTGGAAGGTTTGTCCAGCCATGACGGACGTTTTAAAAGTCGAGCTTCGAGAAGAGCTCGGATCATTAGCAACCCGGCGGTTGCGACGCGACGGCAAAGTGCCTGCGGTCTTGTACGGACACGGCGAAGAGAACAAGCACCTGGCGATCGCCTCCGGGGCTGTGACGACGATGTTGCGTCACCACAGTAAAACGGTATCGCTCACGGGTGCTGTCACCGAGACGGCTTTGGTGAGCAACTTGCAGTACGATGCCTTGGGCATCCAGGTGCTGCACATGGACTTGATTCGCGTGAATTTGGCCGAAATGGTCGAAATCACCGTGCCAATCCATCGTCATGGTGACGCCCCTGGCACCCACAGCGGTGGGATGTTGTTGGAGAACGTTCACGAAGTCCAAATTCGTTGCTCGGCCGGATCGATTCCTGAGTCCATCGTGCTGAAGGTCGGCGACATGCAAGTCGGCGACCAAAAGTTGGCCTCGGACTTGACGCTGCCTGCGGGTGTCGAGTTGCTGACGCCACCGGACACAGTCGTCGCTCACATCGAAAAGCCGAAGAAGTCGGCGGATGACGATGCACCGGCTGCCGAGCCTGAAGCGATCACCAAGGGTGATTGATCGGGCGAGTCGCTTGAACTGGGCAGCATGAAACTAGTCGTAGGCCTGGGTAATCCCGGCCGAAAGTATGAGAAAACGCGTCACAACGTCGGATTCGCCGTCGTGACGAAGATCGTGCCACTGATTGCCGCGAGCTCGATGAAAGTCCAGTTCGAGGCCGAGGCGGCGGAAGGGTTCATCGCTGCAGA
>JBBSJZ010000544.1:0-4291 GCA_038256795.1 Pirellulales bacterium
CAACCGCGGTACAGGAACCAACTCTCCGCCGTTCATCTCATAAGTCTCATCCGCGATCGCCAAAAGCGCTTCGCGGTGGGTCACGATGAGAATCGTGAGTTGGCCCTTCATCCGCTGCAACGTTTCGCGAATCGCCAACTCGCTCGTCATGTCGATTTGGCTGGTCGACTCGTCAAGGATCAAGATTTCTGGCCGGCGCAAGATCGCTCGCGCGAGTGCGAGTCGCTGCCGCTGGCCGCCGCTCAGTCGTTGGCCCGAGTGTCCGACGACCGTTTCGTAGCCGTCCGCGAGCGATGTGGTAATGAACTCATGGGCGTGCGCGAGTTTCGCGGCCTCGATCACGTCTTCATCCGTTCTCTCGGGACTGCCGTAGCGAATATTCTCCATCACGGATCGGTTGAATAATTCAGTACTTTGACTGACCACCGCAATCCGCTGGCGAATCTCGCGAATTCTCATTTGTCGATAATCCACGCCATCGATTGCGACGGAACCGGTACACGGATCGTGGTAGCGACCGAGCAACTGCAACAACGTCGATTTGCCGCTGCCATTGGCGCCGATGATCGCAATGGTCTTGCCATAATCGATCGACAAATTGACGCAGTGGAGGACGGGTTGTTCCGGGTGATAGTGAAAGCCGATGTCCGTCAGCGTGAGCCGCTGGTGCGGGCTCGGCGGCGTGATCGGCTGCACCGCATCGCGAACGTAATCGGGATGATCCAGTAGTGCGTACAAGCTATCCGCGGCGATCCCGCCCAAGTGAATCGACGTGAACACGCCGGAGAGCTTTCGTAGCGGATCACTCGCGCCGACGAGCAAGCCGAAGAAGATCAGCAACGTCGAAATCGTCATCGGTGCGTCACAAATACGGACGCCGAAAATGTGCGTCTCTTGATTGACAATCAAGAATGCTCCTACCGACACCGTGATCGCGATCATCCCGACGCCGACGAGTTCGGTAAACGGGCGACTCATGCTCTGGTAAAATGTGATCGCCAAACTGAAGCTCCGCATCTCCTGCGTTACATCCTCAAATCGCTTCTGCTCAGATTTCTCCATGGTGTATGCCTGGACCGTGAACAAGTTGTTCAGCGCCTCCAAGATCACTTCATGGAAGCCGGCATTGCGAGCCAAGATCAACGCCCCAGCGGCACGCAAGCGGCGGTTGAAAAAACTGACCACCCAAATCAGGGCCGGTGCCAGCACGAGCGACATGAACAGTAAACGCCAGCACACGAAAGCGGCGCCGATGAGGCAGGAAAAAATCCTCAAGGGCTCGCGAACCGCCGCGCCAAAGAAGTTCATCATGCCGATCGACAACGCATCCGACGTGTGTGTGATCGTCGCTAGCAACCCGCTGGTCCCGTACGCATCATAGGTGCGGCGATCCAGATGCAGCCCACGTGAAAAAACTCTCAGCCTGAGGGAGCGCACGATACTTGTCGAAACCCTGGCGATCAGCATGTCATTGGCGAGCATTAATACGTGCTTGATCAGGGTGCTGACCACGAGCACGACCATGATGCAGCAAATCGTGCGAAATGGATCTGCGGGAAGATAATTGACTGCTAGCCCGAGCATCCACTGTCGCCAAGCCAATTGGCCTTCCGCTTTGGTGATCGATGCTTCGAGTTCCTGGCGGCGCTCGAGGACGGCCTCAGTCACCGCACCCTCGACGGCGAGTGATTGGGCGAGCTCCTCGTGATCCTTGGCAATCGTCGCTTCTGAATCGCTGACCTTGTTCGACAACCACGTCTGGGACGATTCACCCTGCAGCGTCAACTCAATGACCGGCCACAGCGCGCCAATATTGCCACCCCACAGCGCCGCGACGCCAAAGGAGCACACCGTTGCTAGCAAAATCGATGGCCAAAAGTGCCACGAATCACGGATCGCCCGTCGAAAGTTTTTCATGCGCTACGGGATAACTCGAGTGTCAGAACATGGGAGCTGGAAGAATTGGTATCGGATTAACCAATCTGCTGTCCATGCTAAAAATGCCTTAAATGACTATTAAACACGCTTGAAATCGAAGTTGACTCGCCAGTCCCGACTTTCTAGTGTCGACATTGTGAAACACTCCAAACCTTGATGAGACGATTGCGTTGTCCAAGACCAGCCAACGCCGAACCGACCAGCCGTGGCGTACTCACCGGCCCAAGCTAGCAACCCATCCGGCGACGATGCTATCACCGCATGAGCTCGGATTGCTGCCCCGGTTGACGGCGGAGCACTACGCCGGTGATCTGATACACGAAGGACGGAGTGATTGCCCAGTCGAAATCCTGTTTCTGGACATCTGGAAGACCGGGGAGCTGTACGATCACGCGGCAGAGTTGTGGTTCCCACGTCTGATCCCAGATCAATCGGTCGTTTTCCCACAGGACGCCGGTTGAACGAGCATTCCGACGCAGACGCACGCCCGTTAGCCAGGGTGCATCCGCATCATTCTTTCAACGTTTCGTCACTACCGTAACTTCATATTTCGACTCACTAAAAGCTTTTCGATCCGGACACCCGCCATGACGACTTCAACCGCTCCCAGCATTGAAGACGCGGTCGCAACCGCCAAGAAACTTCGTAGCCAGCGGCCTTGGGAGGACGCGGAGTTTGAGATCAAGGATGGCCCGAGAACGATGCTCGCCTACTGTGAGCAAGCATTGCTGCATTGGTTGACGCGAGAATGGTTCCAGGACCGTGGCAGCATCATTGATGCCGGGTGTTTTCTCGGCGGTTCGACGTATTCGCTCGCGACTGGACTCGACAAAAATACTCGCACGATCAGCGATTCGACGCGAATTCAAACCTTCGATCTTTTCCGCGTCGTCGGCAGTTCTTGGGAAGGGGATACACTTCGAAATCTCTATGGCCTCGAAGCTGGTGAATCGTTCCGCCCGCCATTCGAGAGAGAGCTTCGTCGCTATTTAAATCGCATCGATATCCACGAGGGTGATTTGCTCGAGCATCAAGACGACGGACGAGGCGACGTCGAAATTTTGTTCATTGATATCGCGAAGACCCCGAACTTGCACGACTTCGTTATGCGAACTTGGTTCACGCGATTGATCCCCGGACATTCCATTGTCGTGCAACAAGACTATGGATGGTCCTATTATCACTGGGGTAATATCGCCATGGAAGTGTTGAGCGACCACTTCGAAGTTCTCACCGATGTGCCCGGAGCCAGTCGTGTTTATCTTTGCACGAAAGCGATCACGCCAGCAGATGTTGAGCGTGCATGTTATTGCAACCTTTGGCCCGAAGACAAATACGCGGCCATGGAAGCGGCGCTCAACACGGTCCGCGGATCGCTATACGAACCGCACTTGCTCATGAACATGGCGCTCGTTGCCCGTGAAGTCGGCCGGCCCGACGTCGCGAGAAGTTTTGCGCAGGAACTGTTTACGAATTTCCCCGACTCGCCAGCTTATGAGATGGCGTTGAATCTATGGCAACCAGTTGCCAGTTCGGATGCCGCAGCGGTCGCGGAATCAGCCACGAGCCGCGAGTCGGCGCCAACACGTGGCAAGCCCATCGCTGAGACGATACCCGTACCCACCAAACGCTTCTTCGCCGGTGTCGCGAAACGTGTTTGGGGCTCGAAGCGATTTAGCTTGCCGGCTAGCGAGCTAGCTGAAATTGAACACGGCGCGACTCGAGCTCTGCAGTCGTTGCCCGTCGAAGCGATGACGTGCCCGATCACCGCGGCGCTCGCGGTCCGATCCGTGTCCGATTCGATCACTCGGCGATGCTGGAAGTCAGATCGCGATTTTGATCCGATTTGGAAACAACGAATCAACGCCATGGCCACGTGGGTTCAACCGGGAGTCGTCGCCGACTACGGGTGTGGCATGATGTGGTTGGAAAACGTGTTGCCGAAGAACTGTGAATATTTGCCGATTGATATCGTCCAGCGGGACCACCGCACACGAATTATCGACCTCAATGCGACCCACCTCGAGCTACCCGTTTGCGACACCGCGTTCTTTAGCGGCTGCTTCGAATATGTGGACGATGTATCGCGGTTGATCGCAGCGGTTCAGGCGACCGGCGCGACTCAAATTGTGGCATCTTACTGCACACGCGAACGATTTCCGGAGACGGATCTGCGTCGTTCGCAGACGTGGCGCAACAACTTTCGACTGCAAGACGTGTTGGTGAAACTGTTGCGGTTTGGTGAAATCAATCATTTAGGCGAGGTCAACGGAAACACCATCGTTTCCGTGTGTCGTCGTTGAGCCAGCGATGGTGAAGACGGCGGTGATGAAGACGGCGACGGCGGAGTAGG
>JBBSJZ010000545.1:0-4287 GCA_038256795.1 Pirellulales bacterium
GTCGTCACCAAGGACGTCGAGCCACACAGTCTGGTGATGGGAAACCCGGCTCGTCATGTCGCCCACGTTTGCACCTGCGGCCAGAAACTCGCCGGACAACCGAACACGAGCGACTGTGGCTCATGCGGAGAAACCGGCCGGACAAGAACTGAGAAACTTCAAGCCGTTTCCAATAGCATTTAACTGTTTTTCATTTACGCTGAAGCATCAGCATCGACAGCCGTCATAAACAACCCCCGCGAACTCCGACATGACCCCCGCTTCCGATTCGTCTCATATCCCGCTGGTTGACCTGCAAACTCAATCTCGTGCGCTCAAGGCGGACGTGCTGCGACGAATGGGCGACGTGATCGACGGTGCCCGATACATCCTCGGCCAGGAAGTTCAGGAGTTTGAAGAGCAATTTGCGAATTATTGTGGTTTGGATCATTGCATCGGAATGGCCAATGGTACCGAAGCGATCCACATGGCCCTCCGCGCTTTGGACATCGGTCCCGGCGATGAAGTGATCACCGCGGGTAATTCGTTTGCCGCTACGGGTTTCGCCATCGCTCACGCTGGCGCGAGCGCGGTGTTCGTTGACATTGATCCGATCGACTTCAATATCGATGTGAACCTGATCGAACAAGCGATCACCGAACGGACCAAAGCGATCATTCCGGTTCACCTGTACGGACAACCGGCGCGGATGCTTGAGATTTGTGAACTTGCCAAGCATTACAACCTCAAAGTAATCGAGGATTCGGCACAGGGTCACGGTGGCGAGATCAATGGCCAGCGGTGTGGTTCGTTCGGGGATATAGGTTGCTTTAGTTTCTATCCGGGTAAGAACCTCGGTGCCTTCGGTGACGGCGGGGCGACAACGACGAAGTGCCCCGACCTCGCCGAGAAGCTGCGATTGCTCCGTAACTATGGCCAACGAGTGAAGAATCGTCACGACTTGCTGGCGTTCAATAGCCGGTTGGATACGATCCAGGCCTGTGTGCTTTTGGCGAAGATGCCGCACATCGAGCGTTGGACTGAGCAGCGACGCACAATCGCAGCGTGGTACCGCGAAGACTTTGCGGGGATTGATCTCATGGTGCCGCAAGAGAACGCGGGAATGCGTCACGTGTATCACTTATTCGTCGTGCGCACTCCGCGCCGCGAAGAAATGATTGCGGCGCTCGCGGAAAAGAATATCGCTGCGGGTATCCACTATCCCAATCCGTTGTTCACGGCCCAACCCTTCATCCATTCACCGACGATTCCTTACGGTTTGCCGGTCTGTAGCCAGGTGGCCCAAGAAATCGTTTCTCTTCCGATGTACCCGGAGATGACGCGTGAGCAAGTCTCGCGAGTCTCGGCCGCGGTCGCCGCGTTTGTGACTGAGCAGGAACCCGCCAGTGCAGTGGTCTAATGAAACACTCGTCACGTCAAGCCACGAGTTGATTCCCGATCGGTCTAGCTCCGCGATGGGGTCGAGATCACAAGGTGTCCTCAGTGAACGACTCGCTCCGCGCGGCAACCTGTTGACCTCGTACTTGGAGATTCCCTTCATGTACAAGTGGTTGATCCTCGTCTGCACCTTGATCGGCGCCCTGGTCGGTTGGGCGGCAATCCTCTTGCTACCCAGAGCTTATGAATCGCAAGCGATGTTGGTGCTCCGCGTCGGCCGCGAAAGCGTGGCACTCGATCCGTCGGCGACGACGAGCACGACATTGACGCTGCAAAAGACTCAAGAGGAGGAGGTGATCTCAGCACTGGAGATCCTCTCCAGCCGACAAGTCGCCCAGTCAGTTGTCGAAAAACTTGGCGCTGACGCGATCATGGATGGACGCATGCCCGGTGCTGGTGGTGGTGCTGAGCAAACGCCGAGTCGGCTCGCGTCCATCAAGAATTCGGTGATGAACGCTCTCGAAGAGGTGCTACTCCAATCGGGCATCAAAGATGACATCAGCAACCGTGAACTCGCGATCATGCGATTGCAGTCATCCGTGTCGATCCACTCGCCCAAAAAGTCGACGGTTCTCGGCATCAACGCTATTTCCAAAACGCCCGAAATGGCCCAGGCGATTGCCGAGACCTACACCGAAACATTCCTGGAAGAGCATTCCAAAGCTTCACGCACCGAGGGCTCGCTGGAGTTCTTCTTGAATCAATCCAGTGAAATGCAGCAACGACTCGGACGTCTGGTCGATGAGCGGGCCGAGTTCATGCAGGAGCGAGAAATGGTGTCGCTTGATTCTGGGCGTGAGTTGCTGCAGCAGCGTCAAACGGGCATCGATCGTGACCTCGTGGTTGCGGTCGGTGAACTGCGTCAGGCATCGTCAGAAATCGCCGACATAGAACTCAAGTACGCCGGTACCGATGACGAAATCGTGGCTTCGAAACAAGCCGGATCGGATTCGACCTGGAGCGGCATGCGTCAACAAGTCTATGAACTCGAATTGGCCGAACAGAATCTGGCCGCGAATCATACCGACACACACCCCAAGCTCAAACAAATCCGTAAGCAGCTCGCTGGCGCCCAGGATATCCTTGCCAAGCTCGATAGTGAGCGCGTCGACGAAAGCACCACTCCGAACCCCGTCAAGATTTCACTGCAACAAGAATTGCAGCGTCAACAAACACGAGTCGTCGGTTTGCGTTCCATGATTCAAGAGAAAGAATCGCAACGCGATGCACTGCAATCGAACATCGAAAAGTTACTCGAGGATGAGCGTCGACTGACCCAAATCGATCGTGATATTCGCGTCATGGAATCGAGTTTGCAGCGGATGCTCGAGAAACTTGAGGAAGCACGCATCATCGACGGCTTGCAATCCCAGAAGATCTCGAATGTCCATATCTTTCAACCCGCGACATGGGTCGAGCGAGCGACGAGCCCGAACAAGAAGACCCTGGTGGCCGGTTGTTTGTTCTTGGGATTGATGTCGGGGTTGGCGCTGTGCTTGGTTCGTCAGACATCGACTCAAACGTTGCGGACCGCCGACGATGTGCAGGACGCACTGGGTTTGCCCGTGGTCGCGAGTATCCCGCTACTCAATCGGATGGAATCGCCGCGGCTCAAAGATCAACAGCGTTACCGCCAGAAGTGCCAGACGCTGGTCGCGGAGATCACGTTGATGCAGCGCTCGGTTCACCCGAATCTTGGCCGAAGCGTCGGTATCATCAGCGTGGGCGCCGGTGCCGGGGCGAGTACGCTGGCCGCGAATTTGGCGGTGTCCAGTGGCGTTGATAGCCGGTTAAGAACGTTGCTCGTCGATGCTGATCCGCGTCAGCGTTCGATCTCCAAACGATTCGGACTCAACGGCGTTCCGGGCTTGGTCGAGTTGATGCACGGCGGCGCTTCACACGACGAGTGTCTGCAACTCGCCAAGAATGCACCAATTCATTTAATCGCAGCTGCAGCCGATTCGTGCTGCGAAGAAATGACAGCGACGGCGCCGGAGATCACCCAGGCACTGCGTGCTTACCTCGAAGATTGCGATCTGTTAATCGTCGACCTGCCGGCTGCGGATCAACCCAATCAAGCTGTCGCGATCGCCCAGCACTTGGACTGTGTGCTCGTGGTGGTCGAGTCCGAGAAGACGCAATCGCTCGCTGCCGAACGATTGGTGCGCCGGTTGTCCAATAGCGATACCGAAATCGTGGGCGTGGTCCTGAACAAGAAGAGAAACTATTTGCCGATTTGGATCCGGAGGTTCATTTCCCCGCAAATTGCGTGAGGAAGTTCGATCGCCCATGGCCAATTCGGTACGCAGATTATCGACGCGAACAGCAGCAAGGAGGACGTCGCCACCCCGAACACGAACCAATGATCTCATCGGTCATTTTCTGTGGCGATTCGTACCCGCTGAAATCCTGCGGCCGCTGTTCGTGGTCCCGATAGCTGTGATCGCATTCGTCATCTTGATGATTGGGATGGAGCCACAATACGCGGCGACTGGCGGTGCAGAAGTTTACACCGACCTCGCCGTCGGCAGTAACAAATGGCGTCAAATTACCTTTATGTTGCTCGGGATGATGGGCTTCCTACTAATATTTCAACCGAAACCAAGGCGGTCGATTCCGGTTTGGTCAATGATTTTTCCCGCAGCAATGTTGTTGGCTTATCTGTTTCTCAGTGTCGCATGGTCGGACGATCCGTCACAGACGCTCAAGCGATCCATCGTGGTGATGTGCATGGTCGTTGCCGGATTTGGGATCGGGCGATCATGGGATTTCCGGGACTTTGCATACGCGATACTCATCTTGTCGTCGTTGTTCTTGTTGCTCAGCCTTGGTGCGGAAGCTCGCTATCGA